>JAJZJY010000246.1 GCA_021809885.1 Actinomycetes bacterium | reverse complement strand
CGCGCCTCCGGCGTCGAGCGCCGGCGCCGGAGCCGGCGTCAGGTCGACGACGGCGTCGAGAAGGTGGCGCACGCCGAAGTTCGTGAGGGCGGAGCCGACGAACAGGGGGCTGGACTCGCCGGCGAGGAACCGCTTCTCGTCGTAGCGGGCCCCGACCTCGTCGAGCAGGGCGCAGTCCTCCAACGCCGCGTCCCAGAGCTCCCCCAATGCCGCCGCTGCCTCCGCCGCCGGCAGTCGCTCCTCGCTCGCTTCTTCGGCTCCCCGAGCGCTGCGCCCGTAGCGCACCATCGTGCCGTCCCGGCGGTCGACGACGCCCCGGAAGTCCCCCGGCACGCCGACCGGCCAGGTCAGGGGCGCAGGTGCCAGCCCGATCTGCTCCTCGATCTCGTCGAGCAGCTCCAGCGGATCGCGTCCCGGCCGGTCGAGCTTGTTCAAGAAGGTGAGCACCGGGAGGTTGCGGGCCCGGCAGACCTCGAAGAGCTTGCGGGTCTGGGGCTCGACGCCCTTGGCGGCGTCGAGGACCATGACGGCGGCGTCGGCGGCGGCCAGCACGCGGTAGGTGTCCTCGGAGAAGTCCCGGTGCCCCGGCGTGTCGAGCAGGTTCACGACGTGGTCCCGATAGGTGAACTGAAGCACCGTTGAAGACACCGAGATGCCGCGTTGGCGCTCGAGCTCCATCCAGTCCGACCGGGCCGCCCGCCGCCCGGCTCGTGCCTTCACGGCGCCGGCTTCGACGACGGCACCGGCGTAGAGGAGGAACTTCTCGGTGAGCGTGGTCTTGCCGGCGTCCGGGTGGCTGATGATGGCGAACGTCCGCCGCCGCCCAGCCTCCCGCCGCAGGTCCTCGGTGGCAGGCACCGGGCCACGGTACCGGCCGGCGGGTATATCCCCGACATGGCGTCGCTGCAGGCGACGGCGGGAAGCTGATCCGGAGCGGTGGTGGGAACCATCCACGCGTCGGCGGTTCTGCGCGTGCGTGAGGCCGCCGAGCGGGAAGCAGAGCTCAGTGGGCCGGTCGCCGACCTGCACCTGGGCCGGCGACCAGCTGGGCTAGAGGTGACCAGCTGGGCTAGAGGTACCGTCGCCGCCAGTTCCGGGGAAGCCGGTTGGGGGGTCGGGCCCGGGTGAGAGCGGCGACCACCTGCGCCTCGCGCAGGTGGTGATGGCTGGCGGGGACCTGATCGCGGCGGTGGGCGACAAGGCGCTCCGCTACAGGCAGCGGAAGGACGTGCATGATCGACCTCGGCGGGCGGCGGTGCACGACGGCACCGGAAGGGAGGGGCAGGAGTGCGCTAGGGCTGGAGCGCGCCGGCGAGGGAGCCGGCGGTCGTGCGGGAGAAGTGCAAGGCGTCCCCCTTTCCTGCTCGGCGTCGAGGACGGGCCCGAGTCAACTGGACGCTCGGGTCGCCCGCCACTGAATTACCGAAAGGGTGGTCAGGCGGTGCGGTAGCCGGCTGCGTCCGCCGCCTTCAGCACCAGGCCGTGACCGGGCTCGCTCCCGGGGACGAGGACGCCGCCGCCTGCCTCGAGGGCGCCGTCGAAGAGCAGCTGCTCGATCCGGACGTGGTCGTGGAAGTACTCGACGTGGGCGAGGTTGGGGCAGGCGACGGCGACATGGGCGTGCAGGTTGGGTGCGCAGTGCCCGGAGATCTGGAGGTTGTGGGCGGCGGCGAGACCGGCGACCCGCAGCCAGTCGGTGAACCCCCCGCAGCGGGTCACGTCCGCCTGGACGCAGTCGACGGCCCCGTCGGCGATCAGCGAGGCGAAGTACGCCGGCATGTACCCGTACTCGCCGGCCGCTACGTCGACCTCGCAGGCGTCGCGCACCTCCCGTAGCCCGGCCCGGTCGTCGGAGGAGACGGGTTCCTCGAACCACACCACCCCGTAGCCGGCGGCCATGCGTCGTCCCATCCGGACGGCCTGCTTGCGGGTGTAGGCGCCGTTGGCGTCGACGAACACCTCGACGTCGTCGCCGACGACTCGGCGCACGAGGCCGACGCGTTGGAGGTCGCGCCCGGTGTCAGCCCCCCAGGACTCGCCGATCTTGATCTTGACCCGGGACATCCCCCGTTGCAGCCAACCTTCGACCTGCTGGCGCGTCGTCCGGTCGTCATAGGTAGTGAAGCCGCCGCTGCCGTAGAGCGGCACGTCGTGGCGGGCGCGGCCCCACAGCCGGGCGAGGGGCAGCCCGAGCAGGCGGGCCTTCAGGTCCCACAAGGCGATGTCGACCGCCGAGATGGCGCACGATGCCATCCCCGGCCGCCCGTCGTTGCGAACCGAGCTCGCCATCGACTCGTGCGTACCAGGCACGTCCAAGGGGTCGGAGCCGACGACGATGCCGGCAAGCCTGTCGTCGACGACCCCTTTCGCCGCCGCTCCTGTGTACGTCCAACCGAGCCCCTCGACGCCCCCGGAACGGACGCGTACCACCACCAGGGTCGTCGCCGACCATGCGAGCGTGCCGTCGCCCTCCGGCTGGTCGGTGGGGACCGTGTACACCTCGGTGTCCAGGGCCCGGACAAGCTCTGCGTCGATGTGCTCGGAGTCCATGGTGCTCGGAGTTATTGCACGTACGACGCCGCCCAAACGCCTTGGTGACCCGCCAACCGGGGCCTGTCGATGCTGGGCGGGGTCCTCACGCCATCGGCGCCCTCTTGGCGTGTGCTCCCCTTCACCATGATCCCGGCGGACAGCGAGACCGCCGCCTAGAGTCGGAGCATGCCCATGGCCTGTGCCGACTGCGGATGTCTCGTGGAGGCCGGTGTCCGCGTCTCCACGTGCGCCGGGCCGGGCTGTTGCTGCAGCGCGCTCCCGACCAGCGAGGCCCTTGCTGACATTGACATGGCTGCACAGGTGCGCGGAGCCTTCGAGTCCCGGGACCCCAAGAGGTTCGGGGCCCTCCTGGCGGACGATGCGCGCTGGGGGGACGACGACGCCCCGAACAAGTGCCGTAGCCGTGCTGAGGTGGTGGAGACCTTCCAAACTTTGATCGATGAGGGCGTTGGTGGCGAGTCTTCCACCTCTACCGGGTCCACGATGGCCGGATCATCGAGATCCGGCCGTACGACGATCGCCGAGCAGCAGAGAACGCCATCTCTGCGATCTGAGCCGGCCGTCAGCCATCGGTCGCCTTGCCATCGGGAGCAGGCTAGGCTGTCCACTGAATCCAGCCACGCCAGCGGAAGGGATATTTCACACCCCAGAATCCGTGGCGACGCATAGTGGACAACACCCACGTCTACACCTTCGGCGTGTTCTTTGATCCCTATGAACCAAGACCTTCTCGGCTCAGCCAGCCAGCCTGGCGCGCTCGGAGGGATTCGATTCGAACCGCCAACGTTCTGATCCGTAGTCCTGCCCGGCCCCTTTTTTTGCGGGGTTTACTGCCTGCGATCGTTACCCACCGATTTGGCGCCCTGACCAGGGGCTTATGCGCCTGGATGAGTGACCGCTGGTCACCCCTGCGAACCGCCATTCTCCGGCTATGGCGGAGCTATGGTTCTCACGCCAGGCCAACCCAGCCAGGTCATGCCGTGCTCAGTTCGGTCGCCGTGGACCCTGCGATGCGAGCCCGTGCGCCACCGCGTTGACGACCCGTTCCGCCACGTCCGCTGCGGCCAGCACGTGCTCGGCGGTCAGCTGGCGGCTCGCGAAGTCGCCGTACTCGGCGAGGCCCCGGTCCCGGCGGATGTCGTCCGCCTCGCGCAGGTCCGATGCGGCGATGACATCAGCAAGCTGATACCGGGCGTACTCGAGGATGATCCGGTGGGCGCCGTCGCCTGCCCGGGCCCGGAGGCCCGCTGCGGTCATGTGCGAGGTGATCGCCTTGCGGATGGCGTCATGGCAGGCAGAGATGCCCAGGGTCGGGTCGTCACCGGCGAGGCGTCGAGCGGAGCGGACGTGCCGGCGGGCGTCGTTGAGGCGTTCGCCTGCTGCGGCCATGTTGGCGACAACACGCTCGACATCACGGGTCGCCACGGCCTCGGTGAGCCCTGAGCCCGGCGATGTCACAGTCGATCGAGCGGAATGGGCACGAATGGCTGGCTCTTGATCTGGGCGATGAACGGTGACGGCCCGGCGTCATACCACTCGGCGGGCTGGACGGTCACCGGGTTGATCTCTACCCGCAGCTCTTCCTCGACCGGCCGGCAGGCCCGTCGCAGCGAGCGTAGGTCGGCGTCACCGACGACGAGGACATCTATGTCGCGCGGTGGCGGCCCGGGCTCGCCGGCGTAGCGAGCCGCCCAGGACCCGAACACCAACGCCGACTCGACACCGGGAACACCAGCGAGGGCCTCGGCCAACCGACCGAGGGCCCCGACCGTCTGAACCAGGATGGAACGCAGATCCTTCGCCCACGGCAACGACCAGTTGGCCGCCACCAGCGTGTTACGCCCGAGGTGCCGGGTGACAACCAGCTGGTGCTGCGCGAGGCGGGCGACCTCCCGGCTGACCGTGGCCTGCGCCACTCCGGCGCGGCGGGCCAGCTCGCCGACGGAGACCTCGGCCTCGCTTCCCCCGAACAACTCCGCGAGGATGTGCATCTGCTGCTCCGAGCGGAACAGCGGTGCCAGTGGCGGAGCCGGCCTACTCACACTATCGATCGTATCATCGGGAGTGTGGATGCACGAGGCATCGCGGCCTGGCTGCGCGGTACGGTTGGCTGCGCTGACGGCCTCCCTACTCCGGTACCTCCTCGCGATCGTCAGGGACTCTGACGATCGCTGACCGAGTTACACCGGGCGGCTTCACCATGAACAGCACCTTCGCTCGGCTTCGACCTACCTCCGTAACTTCAAGGCCCCCCTACCGTTTTTCAGTTTTTCACCGGCTATTACTGTAATGCTTCACAGTCTCAGTCCCGGCGGCGACTGCAACGCGGCCGAGACCATCATGCGCTACTTGAGGGAGTCGGGGTTCGGCCCGATCCGGGCCATTGTCCCTATTGCGGCCATGTCCGCGGCAGATCCAGGATGATACGGACCGGTCGTCGGTACTGGTCCGGCGGCGGGTCTGCCCGACGATGAGCGGTCCTCACCCGCTTCCTGCCTGCTGACATCGTCGCCCGATGGTGGGGTCAATCGGCACCGCTTCGAGGCGGTAGTCCCCGGACAGCGCTGTGCAGGCTTCGACGAGCAGGTGTCGGCGTGCTGTTCTGGCGGGCCTGGTCGGGCACCCGGGCCGACGGCGAGCTGGATCGGATCTCTACAGCGTGGCGGGCGGGCAGCAGATGGTCGGCTTGGGGCTGACCGTGCTGCGGTGGCTCGGGGAGGTCGAGTTTCGTACGGCGGTCCGCCGATTGGCTACCCCATTGGCCGACCCTGTCGGTCGGGGCACCCACGTACGATGCACTACATAATGGTCCTGACCTGCACTTATCTGGCGCGCTCGGAGGGATTCGAACCCCCAACCTTCTGATCCGTAGTCGGGCTCCGAGCGTCGATCAGTGTCGGTGACGGGCGATCTAGCTGCGGGAACGCTCGATCGGCGTCGGCGAACGTCGGTCGTAGTCGAGTCTCGTGGCTGCCAGATTGGCTGCCAACGAAGCGCCTCTTGATCGCTTGACGCGGGGCGTCGGCCATCTGATCCCGCCAAAGATGACTCACTCCTCGCCGGCCACGACGAACAGCGCACGCACGGCTCGTTCGAGCTCGGGCAGATCCTCCTCCACGGTGGCGGCCAAGATGGCGTGTGACGTGTCGAAGTACCGGTGCGCCAGCCGGTCCCGCATACCGGCAATCTGCACCCACGGCACCTCCGGCTGGCGATCGAGGAGCTCGGCGGGCAGAGCCTTGACCGCCTCGCCGATCTCGATGAGACGCACCCTGACCGCGTCGAAGACCAGCCCGTCGCGAAGGTTGCCCCTCTCGAGGTGCAAGCGGATCGCGACGATCGCCGCAGTGATGTCGTCGAGGCGTTGGCGGTCGTGGCGGCTCACACCGGCCGCGCCTCAGCCAAGACCAAAGCGGCCACGCCCGGCTTGAGGTCCCCCGCCGGCACCAGGTCCACTCGCGCACCGAGCAGGGCCTCAAGGTCGCGCTGGCAGCGCGCAAGGGCTATCAGCCCCACCCCGGGCCCGACGTCGACGAGCAAGTCGACGTCGCTGTCACCGTTGTCCTCGCTGCGAGCCACGCTGCCGAAGACTCTCACGTTGGACAGCCCGTAGCTGCCCGCGATCTCCGCGACACGACCGCCAGAACGGGCCAGCCGCTCCCCCAGCGGGCCTGCCGCCGGCGTCCGGGTCGGCGCCGCGACCCGAACGGCAACGTCAAGCTCCAGCCCGGCGGCGCGGACCAAGCGCTCCAGCGTCGGAAGCGACGGCTGTCGCCTCCCCGACTCGTACGCGCTCACCACGCTCTGGGTCACCCCAGCCCGCCGGCCCAACTCGATCTGGGACATGCCCGCCCGGCGACGGGCGTCGCGAACAAGCGATCCGGCGGAAGCAGCAGCCACCACCGTATCATAGCGGATCGTCACTGCACGCCCTTCCCTCGCTCCGTTCCCTCCCATTGGGACCTGACGCCATGACCCACGACCGGGACAGACAATGCCCCCCGAGAACCCTTGTCCGCCTCGCGCCTGAAGTGCCGTTCGGCTCGTAGGCCGCCTGCGGCGAGCTGTCGTTCTGGTGGCTTGTTCTGCGCTCGGCTCCTGGGACCGCGGGCACCGGCTTCCAAGCGCCTGCCAGCGGGCGAGCTCGCACGCGGTACGCTACGTACCGCATAGAGGTGAGGAGGTGGGCCCGTGGGCGCGACGATCGAGGAACTGTTCAAGGCTCTTGGTGATCTCGAGGAGGACGGACCGCTCCAGGCGACGTCGCTGCGCCTGCCCAAGGCTCTCCACGAGGCC
>JAJZJY010000245.1 GCA_021809885.1 Actinomycetes bacterium | reverse complement strand
ACGGGACGCCAGGGTAGGGCCCCCCGCCCGTCAGGGCACGCGCAGGTCGGCGGAGCGCTCCCGCAGGTCGGGCGTAGGCGATGCGGGCACGGCCGTACCGGCCGGCGGCGACGAGGCGCTTGGTGGGCCAGAGCCGTTCGGCGCGGCGGAGGACGGCCCGCAGTGTCATCAGTGGACCGCCCTGCATGAGACCCCGCATCGTTCATCCCCGTGTGTGGTGTCGGCTGGCAGCGTCGCGCTCTGCCCGGTGGCGCGCCCGACGTTCAGCCGACCGGGGCCCACGGCTTGGCGGTAGACGCCGCCCGCTCGGTGGCGGCCCGGAGGATCACCACCACGTCGAGGCCGCCGGACGGCGCCGCCTGGAGATGCACCTCGGCGCCGTTGCGCTGGGCGAGCTGTCGCACGATCGCCAGGCCCAGGCCGCTGTGGCCCCCGCGGCGCCCGGGCCCCTGCCAGAATCGGTCGAAGGCGCGAGCCCGCTCCTCCTCGTCCATCCCGGGGCCTTCGTCGGTGACGTGCAGGGCGAGGCGGTCGCGGCGGGCCCCCGGCTCCAGGGTCACCCGGATGCTCGTGTCGGCTGGCGCGGCGTCGAGGGCGTTGGCTAGGAGGTTGTCGAGGATCTGGTCGAGGTCGCCGGGGACGAGGAGGGCGGAGGTCACCAGGCGGTCGGCGATCCGATCCTGGAGGGCGATGCGGCGTTCGGCGGCCAGGGCGGACCACGCCTCGCAGCGCTCGGTGATCACCTGGGCGACGTCGACCGGCTGCAGCTCGGGGAAGGTGCTGTCGGCTCGGCTCAGCACGAGCAGACCGTCGACGAGCCGGCTGAGTCGCTGGACCTCCCGCCCGGCGGCCGCCAGCGCCTCGCCGGTCTGCTCGTCGAGCTCCGCCTCCAGGTTCTCCAGCCGCAACCGCAGGGCGGTGAGCGGCGAGCGCAGCTGGTGGGAAGCGTCGGCCACGAAGCGGGTCTGGGCGGAGATCAGCTCCTCGAGGCGTTGGGCCATGTCGTTGAAGGACTCCGCCAGGGTGGCCATCTCCTGCGGCTCGAGGCCGGAGGGGACCCGGCTCGACAGGTCACCGTCGCCGAAGCGGGCCACCGTTGCCTCGAGGACCGCCAGCGGCCTCGTGAGGCTCCTGGCGAGGGCCAAGCCGACGATGGTGGTCAGCACGAGCACGGCAAGGCCGAAGCCGGCGAGCGCCGTCCACACGTCCTGGATCCGGTCTGTGTAGACGCCGACGGAGACGCTGATGAGCACGGCGCCCAACGGTCGGAGGGCCGACCCGATCGGCACGGCCGCCACGGCGGTGGGGCGGCCCTCGTCCTGGACGAGGGCGCTGACCGTGCCTCCCCGGAGGGCCCGGTACAGCAACGCGTGGTGGTTGTCGATGTCGTGGTCGCGGTCGGGGTCATCGGAGGCGATGACCCGGCCGCCAGCGCCGGCGACGACCACCTCGGCGCCCGTGCGCGAGAAGTAGTCCTCGACGAGGGCCTGCAACCCGGCCCGGTTCCCCGCCTCCAGCACCTCGGCGCTGCCAATGGCGATCTCGGTGGCGTCGCGAGTCGCCTGAGCCTGGGCGCTGCCGGATTCGTGGCGCGCCGCTATGAACCCGAACGGCACCTCCAGGACGACGAGAATCAGAACGGCCAGGCCCAGGTACGAGAGCAGGAGCCGGCGGGTCACGGCCGGTCGGCGGCCTCCCCGTCGGCCTCCGGATCAGCGTCGCTGGGCGGTGGCGGTTGGGCCGAGGGGGCGCCTGCGGCGGCGGTCGCACCGGCGGGACGATCCGGGCCGTCGGTCGGCCCGAGGCGAAGCCCTACTCTGCGGACGGTCTCGATCCACTCCGGGTGGCCCAGCTTCTTGCGGAGCGAGGCCACGTGGACGTCGACGGTCTTGGTGGGGCCGTACCAGTGCGGGTCCCAGACCTCTTCGAGGATCTGCTGGCGGTTGACCACGGCGCCGGCATCCTCGGCCAGCAGCGACAGCAGGTCGAACTCCTTGGGCGAGAGGGCGATCTCCTCGCCGTCCACGTAGACGCGCCGGGTGCGCCGGTCGATGGCGAGACGGCCGAGCTGCTGCACCGGCGGCGCTTCGGGCGCGAGGGCGCCGCCCGTGCGCCGCAGCACGGCACGGATCCGGGCCACCAGCTCCCTGAAGCCGAATGGCTTCACGATGTAGTCGTCAGCCCCGAGCTCCAGCCCCACCACCCGATCGACCTCGGCGCCCCGGGCGGTCACGGCGATGATCGGCACCTTGGAACGGGCCCGCAGCTGCTGGCAGACGGTGTAGCCGTCGATGTCGGGGAGGCCGAGGTCGAGCAACACCAGCTCGGCGTCGGTGGCGGCCAGAGCGGCCGCCCCGGTCGAAGCGCGTTCGACCTCGAAGCCTTCCCGGCGCAGCCCCTCCATGAGCGGTTCGGCGATGCCGTCGTCGTCCTCCACGACCAGGACTCTCACGGCGGCCAGCATGACACGGCTGCAGCCGAACCGCCCCTCGACCCGGGATCTCGAAAGGCGGGGGGATCAGGTGACGGGGAACGACTGCCGCACGGCGGCTTCGAGGCGGTCGGCGGCGGCGGCGGCACGATCCATGGTGACTGCCTCCACCATGATCCTGACGAGCGGCTCGGTGCCGCTCGGCCGCAGCAGCACACGCCCGTCGGCGCCCAACTCCTGCTCTACCGCCTCCACCTCGGCCCAGACCATCGGCGCGGCGGCGAGCCCGCTGCGGTCGGGTGCCCGGACGTTGCGAAGCACCTGGGGCAGGGACTGCATGATCCCGCCGGCGAGCTCCCCGAGGGGACGTCCCGACCGCACGACGAGGTCGGCCAGCAGCAGGCCGGAGAGCAAGCCGTCGCCGGTCGTGGCCAGCTCGGTGAAGACGAGATGGCCCGACTGCTCGCCGCCCAGTGACCAACCGTTGGCCTCCAGCGCGACGAGCACGTTGCGGTCACCGACGTCGGTGGTGTGCACCGAGACCCCTTCGGCCGCCATCGCCCGGTGGAAGCCCAGGTTGGTCATGACCGTCACCACCACGGTGTCACCCGCCAGGCGGTGCCGCCGTCGCAGGTCGAGTGCAAAGAGCGCGAGCAGGTGGTCGCCGTCCACCAGCCGACCGGTGCCGTCGACAGCGATCACCCGGTCGGCATCCCCGTCGAAGGCCAGCCCCATGTCCGCACCGCACTCCCGCACGGCATCGGCGAGCAGCGACGGGTCGGTGGACCCGCAGCTCCGGTTGATGTTGGTCCCGTCCGGCTCCGCTGCCAGCACGGCGAGCACCCGTGCGCCGGCGGCGTCGAGGACGTCGGGTGCGACGTCGGAGGCGGCGCCGTTGGCGCAGTCGACGACGACAGCCAGACCGTCGAGGCGGCGGCCCTCCAAGCGACTGACGAGGTGGTCCCGGTACCAGGCGTGGATGCCGGCGTCGACGGCCTGCGCGCCCACGGCCGCCCCCGTCGGGCTGCCAGCCGCAACCGGTGGGGCGGCGTGCAGCAATGCCTCGATGCGGGCCTCGGCGTCCTCCTCCAGCTTGCTACCGCCGGCGGCGAAGAGCTTGATGCCGTTGTCCCCGAAGGGATTGTGGGATGCCGAGATGACGGCGGCCGGCAGGCCCTGGTCGGCCGAGCGGGCGGCCACCGCCGGCGTGGGGACGACGCCGAGATCGACGACATCGACTCCTTCCGCCAGGATGCCGGCAGACAGGGCGGCGCAGAGCAACGGACCGCTGCGCCGGGTGTCGCGCCCGATCAGGATCCGGGGTCCTCCGAGGACTCGGGCCACGGTCCGGCCGAGTGCGAGCACCAGCTCGGGGCTGAGCTCGGCGTTGGCGACGCCGCGGACGCCGTCGGTCCCAAAACGGAGCGTCACGCCTTCCTGAACCGCTTCAGCGCTTGGAGTACTGCGGCGCCTTGCGGGCCTTCTTCAGGCCGTACTTCTTCGACTCCTTCTCCCTGGCGTCGCGGGTGAGGAAGCCTTCCTTCTTGAGGGACACACGGGTGTCGGGTTCCACCGCGACCAGTGCCCGGGCGATGCCGTGACGAAGTGCACCAGCCTGGCCGGAGACACCGCCGCCGTCCATCGTGGCGTCGACGTCGTAGGTCTCCTCCTTGCCGACCAACCGCAGTGGCTCGGTGATGATCATCCGGTGGGTGGCCGATGGGAAGTAGTCCTCGAGCGGCCGGTGGTTGACGAGCAAGCGACCGGTGCCCGGCCGGAGCCGGACACGGGCGACGGCAGCCTTGCGGCGGCCGGTTGACTGGACGAGCGGCTTGGGCACGGGGCGGCGGGGCTCCTGGTGAGTGTCGCTGGTCGCCGGGCGCTCAGGCCGAGCGGCCCTGCGAGAGGCGACGTACGGAGTGGTCGACCGAGAGCGGCTGCGGGCTCTGGGCCTGGTGGGGATGGGTCGGGCCGGCATACACCTTGAGCTTGCGGAGCATCTGCGCCCCGAGTGCCCCCTTGGGGAGCATGCCCTTCACGGCCCGGCGGACGACCTCCTCCGGGCGGGTGTCGAGGAGCTCCCGGTAGGTGCGGCTGCGCAGCCCTCCGGGGTAGCCGGAGTGGCGGTAGGCGAGCTTGGTCTCGGCCTTCCCCGGCGACATCTGGACCTTCGCGGCGTTGACGACGATCACGTGGTCGCCGGTGTCCACATGCGGTGCGAAGATCGGCTTGTGCTTGCCGCGAAGCACCCGGGCGACCTCGGAGGCGAGCCGGCCCAGCACGGCGCCATCCGCGTCGACCTCGTACCAGGCACGCTCGATGTCGGCCGGCTTGGGGGAGTAGGTGCGCACAGGGATCCTCGGGGACGTGGAGAGGCTGGAGGCGGGCTCATCGGGCCCCACGACTTGGGGCTGGTGCTGGTGCTGGCGCTGCCGCGAGGGCGCGCAGGCCGAGACGACAGCATAGGGCCTGGGGCGGAGATCGGCAATCGGGAGGGCGCAGCCGGCGGACGGCGCCGGGCGGCCCGACAACCTGCTCCCGGTTTGGTGCCCTCCGGACCCCGGTCCTATTGTCACCCCGTGGACGCGACGACGGGCACAGGCGGGACCGCAGGCGGCAAGCGCCTCGGGAAGACGGTGGCAGGGTGATCCTCGGGACCGTGATCTTCGCCCAGAGCGGGTTCCTGGCCACCAATTGGGGGGCCAAGCGGGGTGTCGACACCTACTCGCCCCTGCTCCACAACCTGTGGTCCCTCAACTACTACATCGCCCTGCCAGTCGCGGCGATCGTCCTCGGCGGGATCCTGTGGTGCGTGGTGCGGTACCGGGCCCGGCCGGGGGACACCCGGCGTCCCCGCCAGTTCCAGTACCACATCCCGATCGAGGCGACCTACACGATCATCCCCCTCATCCTCGTGGCGGTGATCTTCGGGTACATGTACGGCATCGAGAGCAAGATGACCCACGTCTCGAAGCACCCGGGGCTCGTCATCCGGGTGCTGGGCTTCCAGTGGGGCTGGCGGTTCACCTACCCCAACGGCCACCAGGAGCTCGGTTCGGTGGCGACCCAGCCCAGCATCAACGACCAGAGCGCCCTGCCGATCCTCTACCTGCCGACGCACGAGACCGTCCAGCTCGACCTGACGACCGCTGACGTCATCCACACCTTCTACGTGCCCGAGCTCCTCTACCAGCGCGACCTCATCCAGGGAGTGAAGAACACGGTGGACATCAACGTGACCACCACGGGCGAGTGGCTCGGCGAGTGCAACACCCTCTGCGGGACGTACCACACCTTCATGCGCTTCGAGGTGAAGGCGATGCCCAGGGCGGCGTTCGACGCCTGGTATCGCGCCCAGAAGCCCAACTCGATCACCGTTGCGGGAGCAAGCAAGTCGTGACCCTGATCCAGGAACGCCCGGGCGGCGGCGCTGCCATCGCCGCCGAGCCGATCACCGAGATCGTCCCGGGGCCCCGGCCCCACGGCTGGGTCAAGTTCATCACGAGCACCGACCACAAGCAGATCGGCCTCAACTACCTCGTCACGTCCTTCGTCGGGTTCCTCGTCGCTGGCCTCATGGCCGAGATGGTGCGCACCCAGCTGATCGCCCCCAACAACCACTTCATCGGCCCCAACCTCTACAACCAGCTGGCGACCATGCACGGGACGATCATGCTGTTCGTCTTCGGCGGCCCGTTCGCCTTCGGCCTGGCCAACTACATCCTGCCGCTGCAGATCGGCGCCCCCGACATGGCCTTCCCGAGGTTCAACAACCTCTCCTACTGGCTGTACCTCGGCGGCTTCCTGCTCATGCTGATCAGCTTCCTCACCAACAACGGGGCCGCCGACTTCGGCTGGTTCAGCTACGCGCCCCTGAGCGAAGCGATCCATTCCCCGGGCCCAGGGGTCGACATGTGGATCCTCGGCATCGGCCTCACCGGGTTCTCCGGCATCTTCACAGCCGTGAACGTGATCACCACCACGTTCACCCTGCGCGCCCCGGGCATGGTGATGTTCCGGATGCCGATCTTCGTGTGGAACGAGCTGGTGACGCTGTTCCTCGTGCTGCTCGTCTTCCCGGTGCTCACCGCCGCGATGGCACTCTTGTGGTGCGACAGGCACCTCGGCACCAGCTTCTACAACCCCAACGGCGGGGGCCAGCCGATCCTGTGGCTCGACCTGTTCTGGTTCTTCGGGCACCCGGAGGTGTACATCCTGGCGCTCCCGTACTTCGGCGTCGCCACGGAGGTGTTCGCCACCTTCTCCAAGAAGCCGGTGTTCGGCTACAAGGGCATGATCGCCGCCACGCTCTCCATCGCCGGTCTGTCCATGGGGGTCTGGGCCCACCACATGTACACCACCGGCGCGGTGCTGCTGCCGTTCTTCGCTGCGATGACCTTGCTGATCGCCGTGCCGAC
>JAJZJY010000244.1 GCA_021809885.1 Actinomycetes bacterium | reverse complement strand
CGAGGAGCTACGCCGCCGCGGCGAGTGGCCTGCGATCGTCCCCTCCGTCGTGCTCACCGAGGCGTTGACCGGCGACCACCGCCGCGATTACCACGAGAACCGCCTCCTGCGGACCTGCGACGTCCGCTCCGTCGACGAGGTCGTGGCTCGAACAGCCTCCGCCCTGCGCACACGAGTCGGCGGTCGGCGCCCTCCCTCGGCCGTTGACGCCATCGTTGTCGCCATGGCAGACGCCGCTGGCGGCGCCATCGTCCTGACCAGTGACCCCGGCGACCTGCGCGCACTGACCGGCCACGCGACCAACCACGTCCCGGTAAGCCGGCTATAGCTGGCGTTCTGCCACTACCACCGCCGACTCGACGATCACCGATTATCGCGGCATCCGCAAGGGACTGGCCAGCGTCGTTCTGTGCGCCCTCGACCCGGCCGTTGAGGGCTAGCGATCGTCTATCGCGCCCTTACAGTAGCAGGTAGAACTCGCAGCCGTCTGGATCGGCCATCACCATGACACTGGCATGATCCTCGCTGTGACCGACGCGTTTGGCCCCGAGGGCAACGAGACGGTCGGCCTCCACTTGCTGATCACCGTCGCCGACCGGAGTGATTACGAAGCGGAGCCGCTTCCGCCATGCCGTGGGTATCCGCTCCTCGTCCCAGGAGACTTTCGGACCGCCCTGCGGTGACTGGATGGCCGTCTGGAGACCCCGGTCCCAGACCAGCGGCCACTCCAGCGCTTCGCCCCAGAAGAACCCGGCCTGGCGGGAACCTGCGCAGGTGATCTCGGCCATGAACCCGCAACCCGCCAGGTGCTCGTTTCCCGGCTCGATCACGCAGAACTCGTTGCCTCCGGGGTCCGCGAGCACGATATGGCCCTCCTCTGGGCGCTGGCCAACGTCGATATGGCGGGCACCGAGCCCGAGGGCCTTCGCCACCGTGTTCCGCTGATCCTCGGCGGACGAGCTGTGTCCAGGAGGAGGTTCCTGAGAGCCACGGACGCGCCCTCGGGTCGCTGCGCGGGTGCCCAGCGGGTGGCGCTACGCGGGGGCTGGGGTCGGTGGCGGTCATGGTCCTCTGCCGGTGGTCTCAGGCGAAGTTGTCGCGCGCTCAGTGGCAGCGTCGGCCTCGGCCGGAGGGCCGTCGCGGCGTCCGGATACTGCCCTCTGGCGCCCGTTGCGGACCGTCCCCGACCGACCTGCCGGGGATCTCGCGTGTCCCATACGTGTCCCACGCCGGTCCTTAGATGGCTAAACAACACTGTGACCAGGGGTTTCGCGGCGCAATCGGCGTGGGCGCGGAGGGAGTCGAACCCTCACGCCGAAGGCCGCAGGGTTTAAGCCCGCTGTGTCTACCGTTCCACCACGCGCCCGACTTCCCCAGTGTGGCAGACGGCGGGGGCCGAGGGCCGCCGCTACGGTCGGGACGTGCTGGCGGTGCTCGCGGCCCTCGGAGCCGCTCTCCTATACGCCGTGGCCTCTGTGCTGCAGCACCGCGCCGCCCTGGACCAGCCGGCGGAGCGCTCGATGCATCTCGGCCTCCTTGCTGGTCTACTGCGCCGGCCGATGTGGCTCATCGGCATCGCCGCCGACGCGGGAGGCTTCGTCCTGCAGTTCATTGCCCTGGCTGTCGGCGCCATCGTCGTGATCCAGCCGTTGCTGGTTGTCGGGTTGCTGTTCGCTCTGCCGCTCAGCGCCTGGGCGTCCGGACGGCGCACCCGGAGGATGGACCACGTCGCCGCCCTCGCGGTGTGCGCCGGTCTCGCCCTGTTCCTGACCGTCGCCAACCCTGCTGCGGGCCGGGCATTCATCGGCGATCGAAGGTGGCTCCTGTTGCTCACCACCGCTTCTGGCACCGCGGCAGCGCTGGCGATCGTCGGACACCGCGCCCGCAATCCCGTCAGACCGGTGCTGCTGGCGGCCAGCACCGGAGTGCTCTACGGCCTGGCTGCCGGCTTGACCAAGACGACCAGCCACCTGCTCGAGCGCGGCATCCTCGGCACGTTCGCCCACTGGCCGCTGTACGCCTTGGCCGCCGTCGGCTTGGCCAGCCTGGTCGTGGGTCAGAGCTCTTTCCAAGCCGGCAGCCTCGAACTGTCGCTCCCGACGATGTCCGTGGTCGATCCGGTCGTCAGCGTGCTGATCGGCACGTTCGCCTTCCACGAGACGCTCACGTCGTCTCCGCTGGATGTCGTCGCAGAGGTCGTTGGACTGCTGCTCACCGCTGCCGGCGTCTACCTCCTTGCCAGGGCCCCGGCGATCCGGGCGGTACGCGAGCCGCCGCAGCACTGAGAGCAGCTCACCAAACACACCGGGGCACTCCACCGCCGCGGGCACGATCGAGAGCTGCTGATCTGCTGGCGATGCCGTCACGATCACCTGCGGCAGGGGCGACACCCCCGCGCAACCAGCCCACCCTCGGGCTGTGACCCAGGCTCCGCCGGGCGCGTGAGAGCGAAGCTCCTACCATGCGTCGGAGGATGCCCACCTTCGACGAGTACCGGGAAGGCATGAGTGATGTGCCCGGTTTCCGCCGGACAGATCGTCGCCGTGTCGTCCTCGCCGGCCGGCTCGCTTGCCCCGCCCGGAAGGTCCATGAGCTGGCCGGCTACACGCCTGCCAGGCCCATGCAGGTTTGAGCGCGTCCTTGACCGCACTCGCCATCGTGCTCCTGCTCGCCGGTGTGGCGGGTGCCGTCGGCCGTCCATTCGGACTGCCGGCGTGGGTCGCGCCGGTCAGCGCCACTGCCGTCGGCCTCGTATCCGGCGCGGCCCGGCTCGCGCCGAGCGCCGATGCTCTTCGATCGCTCGGTGGTCCGATCGGGTTCCTCCTCGCCGCCGTGCCGCTCTCGGTCTTGCTCGACCGGCTCGGCTTCTTCGCAGCGGCGGCGACCGTGTTGACCTCACGTTCCCGTTCGGTCGGGGGGCTGTGGATACTGGCGGCGGCGGTGACGACGGTGCTCAACCTCGACGCCGCCGTGGTGCTCCTCACCCCGCTCTACATCCGCATCGCCCACCACCGCCACCTCGACGGCCTGGTCCTCGCCTCCCAGCCCCTGATCCTGTCGTGGCTGGCCTCCTCGGCACTACCGGTCTCGAACCTGACAAATCTCATCGCCGCGTCCGAGACGGGGGCGACAAGTGTGGGGTTCGTCGAGCACCTCGGGCTCCCCTCGCTCGTGGCGGTTGGAGTTGGGTGGCTGTGTTACCGCCGCGTGATCCGGCCGGGCAGGTTGGCCCCAGAGGCCCAACAACTCGACGTGCACGGCAGACGGGCGCTGGCAATCGGAGGCACGGTGGTAGGGCTGGTGCTCGTTGGTTTCATTGCCGGGCGCGACATCGCTATCACCGAGTGGGAGGTTGCGCTTGCCGCCGACGTGCTCCTGCTCGCGGTCCTCCGGGGTGGCTACCTTCCGTGGCGTTCGGTTCCGCTGGGGACCGCGCTCGTCGCCGCGGCACTAGGGGTACTCGCCACGGCCGCGGTGACCCATGTGAGCGTGGGCGGCTGGCTCGGCGGCGACAGCCTCGCTGGCCTGGCCCGGACTGCTGGTGTCGCGGCTCTGGCAGCCAACCTGATCAACAACCTCCCTGCGTTGCTGATCATTGCGCCTGCGCTCGGGCACAGGTCTGGACCAGACCTTTGGGCGGCGCTCGTCGGAGTCAACATGGGCCCGGTCCTCGTCGTGACAGCGACGCTGGCGAGCCTGCTCTGGGTCGACACCGTGCGGCGGATGGACGTCGAGGTCCGATCCCTCGACGTGACACGGATAGGTCTTCGGGTCGGACTGCCAGGGGCGGCTGCCGGTCTGGCCACCCTCCTCCTCCTGCATGCCGCAGGTATCGCCGGTTGAACGCTCACGCCACCGTCGCATGCCGGCAGATGGTGCAGAGCTGCGCCGGCGAGCGGCTGGGGTGGGGCCGGCGAGCGGCTACTCGGCCACCGGCTCGAGGATGACGACGGGGATGATCCGATCGCCGGCCGATCGTTCGTAGTCGGCGAAGCCCGGCATGAGCTCCTTCTGGCGGGCCCAGATCGTGTCCCGCTCCTCGCCTCGGGCCTCCCGGGCGTCGACTCGGACGACCTCGGTCCCGATCTCGATGGTGGTGCGGGGGTGCGCCATGAGGTTGCGGTACCACTCCGGGTGCGTCGGGGCGCCGCCACGGGAGCCGAACACCGCCCAGCCGTGCTGCACCGGCAGGGCGACGAGCGGGTTGACGTGCTCCGCGCCGGAGCTCCTGCCCTGGTGGTGCAGCAACACGATGGTCGCCCCGTCGAAGGCGGCCACCTTGCCGTCGTTGGCGCGGAACTCGTCGATGACCTGCCGGTTGAAATCGGTCGGTTCGCTCATGACGAGTGTCTACTCGTTCCCTGGCGGGCGGCGAGCCCGGCTGGGCGCCACCCGGGGGGGCTCGCCGGGCATCTTCGGGTAGACCGGCGGCCAGGGGGCGTCGGGCAGGCCGGCGTCCCTGTCGTGCCTGGCCAGCTCGAGGAGCGGCGCGAGGGACTGCAGATGGGCGTACGACGACGCCCACGGATCCCCCGACGCCTCAACTCGCGCTGGGACCGTGGCCAGCGTGAACGCGTCGGGGTGGATGCCCGGGAGCTCCTCCCACGCGAAGGGCGTCGACACCTGCCCCCCGACCCGCCCCCGCACGGACCATGCCCCGAAGACCGTCTTGTGGGGCGCGTTCTGGTTGAAGTCCACGAAGACCCGGGTCCCCCGCTCCTCCTTCCACCACGCTGCGGTGCAGAGGTCCGGCCGTCGGCGCTCGAGCTCCCGGGCCACGGCCACGGCGGCGGCGCGGACCTCGATCGACGACCACAGCGGCTCCAGCCGGACATAGACGTGGATGCCCCGGTTACCAGTCGTCTTGGGCAGGCCCGGGACGCCGACGGTGTCGAGCAGCGACCGGACTTCTGAGGCCGCCTCCTGGAGCATGGGCCAGGTGACGCCGGGCGATGGGTCGAGATCGATGCGCAGCTCCTGGGCGTGGTCGGGGTCGGAGGCCAGCGTCGGCCAGATGTGGAACCCGAGGCACCCCAGGTTGACGGCCCACAGCAGGTGGGCGACGTCGGCGGCGACGAGCGCCTCGGAAGGGGTGCCGTTGGGCGTGGAGACGATCGTCGTCTGCAGCCACGGCGGCCGTGCCGCCGGCACGCGCTTCTGGAAGAACGACGGGCCGCCGGCACCTTCGGGGTAGCGCTGCATCATCACCGGATGGTCGCTGCAGGACGCCATCAGCGGTCGGGCGACCGCCAGGTAGTACTCGACGAGGTCGAGCTTCGTCTCGCCCCGCTCCGGGAAGAAGACCTTGCCGGGGTGGGTGACGCTGACCTCCCGGCCGGCCGCTTCCACGACGACGGCGTCGGGGTCGGCAGCCATGGAGTCGGGTGCGTGCGCCGCTGGGCCAGCCGAGGGGCTAGCCGGCGACCAGCACGACCTTGCCGAACTTCGAGCCGGCAGCGAACCGCTCGTACGCCGCGGCAGCGTCGTCGAGCGGTACGGCGGCACATACCGGGACGCGCAGGCGGCCAGCGGCGAAGAGGGGCAGCACGTGCGCCTCCATCGCCCGGGCGGCCGCCGCCTTGGCCTCCAATGGGCGGGCACGCAGTGTCGAGCCGTGGATGCGGCCCCGCGCCCGCATGAGCAGGCCAAGGTTCACCTCCGCCCGGCTGCCGCCGCCGGTCCCGATCACACTGATGCGGCCGCCGGTGGCGAGGGCGGCGAGGTCGGTGGGCAGGTTGGGGGCACCGACCAGCTCGAGGACGACGTTGTACGGGCCGTGGGCGCCGGCGTCACCCGGGTCGATCACTTGGATGTCGCCACCGAGTGCCGCCACCTCGAGCCGGCGCTCGACGGAGCGGACGCTGGCGGTCACCCGTGCCCCCGCCGTGACGCCGAGCTGGACAGCGGCGGTGCCGACGCCGCCAGCGGCGCCGTTGACGAGAAGGTGCTCGCCGGGCGATAGGGCCGCCTGGGTGAACAGGGCGTCGTGGGCGGTGGTGAACACCTCGGGCAGGCCGCCCGCCTCCTCCCAGGGGACCTGGTCGGGGACGGGCATCGCTTCGCGCTCGTGGACAACGGCGAGCTCCGCCTGGCCGCCGCCACCGACGACCGCCATGATGCGGTCGCCGACGGCGAATCGCGTCGCCGCCGGTCCGACGGCGTCGACCTCGCCGGCGAGCTCCATGCCGGGGATGTCGGGGGGCCAGCCGGGCGGAGCGGGATAGTGGCCCTCCACCTGCATCAGGTCGGCGGCGTTGAGCCCTGCGGCGCGCACCCGCACCCGTATCTGGCCGTGGCTGGGTTGGGGGTCGGGGTGCTCCCGCACCTCGACGCGACGGTCGACGATCGTGGCAGCCCGCATGGAGCGGGAGCTTAGGAGTTGGAGGTCACCCGGCCGGCGCCCAGCAGGCCGGGCCAGTAGATGGAGTCCACCTGCACGTTCTGACCCGTCTCCGGGGCGTCGATCATCTGGCCTCCTCCGATGTAGAGGCCGACGTGGTACACGTTGGTCGGCGTGCCGAAGAAGACGAGGTCGCCGGGCACGAGGTCCGCCAGAGGCTCGCGGCTGGTGAGGTTGTACTGGTCCTGGGCGAGGTGCGGGAAGGAGATCCCCGCCTGGAGCCACGCCATCATCACGAGCCCCGAACAGTCGAAGCTGGACGGCCCCGCACCACCCCACTGGTAGGGCTTGCCGAGCTGCGCCCGGGCATAGGCGATGGCGGCGGAGGCCCCGGGTGCCTGCGGCGGCGGGGTGCCGGCCGGGGCAGTCGTCACCGTCGTGGGCGGGGACGGGAGGGTGGCCGTGGTCGGAGGGTCTGTGGTCGGCGTGGCGGTGGGCGGCCCGGGCACCGTCGTGGGCGACGGTACGGGCGG
>JAJZJY010000243.1 GCA_021809885.1 Actinomycetes bacterium | reverse complement strand
GTAGCTGTTGATGGTACCGGGATACCAGCGGTGCCTGCCGATACCGCGGACAGGAAGGGCAAGGGCCCAGACGGGCGAGCACATACCCGGGAGGTAAAGCTCGGGGTGGCGTTCACCCAGACCACCACCGACGACGAGGGCTACCCGATCAGAGATCCAGACTCTTCGAGCTACGTGGCTACCTTGGAACCCGTCGAGCACTTCGGCACCCTCATCTCCGCCGAGGCCCGACGACGAGGCTCAGCGAAAGCCACAGACGTGGTTGTCCTTGGTGACGGTGCAGTGTGGATCTGGAACCTCGCGAAGGTGCACTTCCCCTCTGCGACCCACATCGTCGACCTCTACCACGCCCGAGAGCACCTCTCAGACCTCGCAAAGCTGCTCGCCTGCGTGCTCGGAGACGACCGGGCTGCATGGCTCGCAGAGCGCAAAGATGAGCTCGACGACGGCGACATACCAGCAATCCTCGCTGCAGCGAGGGCACTCGACGTACCCGCCAACAAGACCAACGACCTCAACACAGCACTGGGCTACTTCGAGAACAACGCAGCCCGGATGGCCTACAAGACATTTCGGGCTGCAGGGCACTTCGTCGGCTCCGGCACGGTCGAAGCCGGATGCAAGGCCGTGGTCGGCCAACGACTCAAACTCTCCGGAATGCGCTGGAGCGTGCGAGGCGCTACCGGCATCGCAACCCTACGCTGTCAGGAAGCCAGTGGACGCTGGGAAGAAGTCTGGAAGTTGCCCCGCACTCAGACGAGCGTGGCGTGACCCCGCTACCTACAAATCTGGCGCACAGTGCGTCACGAATGCTGAAGGAGGATCAAGTGTAGAGAGATCTCAAGAAGCAATGTTGTGTAAGAGATGGAGGATCGTTGGCCCTCCAGCGTCGGCCTTCGGGGGCTGGCGCTAAACCACCCTGTGCTGCGTTGGCTGAAGACCGTCGTGGTGAGCGACAGGGAAAAGGCGCACTTGATGCGTCAGGTAGGGACCAGGAAGACGTTCCAGAAGCGTTCTGTTCGGGTGACCGGCGGGGCGTGCGTCGTTGAGGCGTCGAAACGAACGAGACGGCATCAAAACCGGAGGTCTTTTGTGCGCCCTCCGGGATGAGCCTGGCGGATACCCGTTTACTGGCCAGGTGGTGTCCGGCGTAGAGGCGGCGTGAGCCTGGTCTGCGGCTCTTGCACAGAACGTGAGAAGGCGAGCATCGATACAGCCGGCCGGTCATTTGGGCTTGTACAGCCACCCGGCCTGCGAGAGGGAGCCTGCCGAGGCCAAAAACCGAAGGCACTGAGTACCGATGCGATGCTCGCCGGCGGACCGGTCTGTAGTAGCTGAGAAGCCGCTGCTTCTGGGGTGGTGGTGGAGCCAAGGGACCGGCTCATCAGGAATGTCGATTCGATCAACTGGGGTGTTCCCCCAGGAGGAAGAGAGGAAACATGCCAAAGTCTGACGACAAGCCGTTTGCGATTCCCAAGCAGTTGGTGTGGGAGGCGTACCGGCAGGTCGCGGCCAACAAAGGTGCCCCGGGAGTGGATGAGGTGACTCTGGGCGAGTTCGAAGCCAACCTGAAGAATAATCTCTATAGGTTGTGGAACAGACTCAGCTCTGGATCATACTTTCCGCCCCCGGTGCGGGCGGTGGAGATACCAAAACCGCATGGCGGAGGAACCAGAATCTTAGGCGTGCCTACTGTCGCGGACAGGGTGGCCCAAACGGTGGTGGCCAAGTACTTGGAGCCCAGCGTGGAGCGAAGATTCCACCCTGACTCCTATGGCTACCGGCCGGGAAAGAAAGCCCATGACGCGCTGGAGGAATGTCGAAAGCGGTGCTGGCGATACGACTGGGTCATCGACCTCGATGTCCAGAAGTTCTTCGACACCGTGCGCTGGGACCTCATCGTCAAAGCGGTGGAGACCGTCACTGATGCCCGCTGGGTCCTGCTGTATGTAAAGCGGTGGCTTGCCGCTCCGCTGCAGCTCCCAGATGGCACCCTTGTTGAGCGAACAATGGGAACCGCTCAGGGATCCGCTGCTTCGCCCGTCCTCGCTAACCTGTTCATGCACTACGCATTCGACATGTGGATGGTCCGGAACTTCCCGGGCTGCCCATTCGAGCGCTACGCGGATGACGCTGTCGTGCACTGCACGTCACGCAAACAGGCCGAGTACGTACGGGACAGGATCGCTCAGCGGATGCAAGAGGTAGGCCTGCGGCTCCACCCCGACAAGACGAAGATCGTCTATTGCAAAGATAGCAATCGTCGGGCAGAGCACGAGCACATCTCCTTCACCTTCCTTGGGTACGCCTTCCGGCAACGGGAGGCGATCAACACCAAGACCGGGGAGCATTTCACCGCGTTCTTGCCAGCGATCAGCCCCGAGGCGCTCAAGGCCAAGAGCGACCGGCTCCGCGAGCTGCGGATTCACCGGCGCACCGACCTGTCACTTATCGACCTGGCGAGATGGCTGAACCCCATCGTCGGCGGGTGGATGCATTATTACGGCCAGTCATACCGGTCGGAGATGTATCCTCTCCTGCGGCGTCTCAATCTCTACTTGAGGCGCTGGGCTGGGAAGAAGTACAAGCGGCTGCGGACCTACAAGCGGTTCCATAGGTGGTGGACTGGGCTCCTCGCAATGGTGCCCGGTCTGTTCCGCCACTGGCAGTGGGTCCGTACGCTCTAACGGCTGATGAGAAGAGCCCGGTGACGGGAGACTGTCACGCCGGGAGTCTGTGGGAGCCGGGGGGTGAGATTCCCCCCGGCCACCCGACCCCGGAAATGGGACATCTAACCGAGATCAATTCGATCGGCTCTCCAGGACGTAGGTGACGGATCGGCCGTCACCGCAGAGGCGAGGCTGCTTGAGGTTGATCTCCTCTATGAGAAGCCCGAGAGCCCGTGCGAGACGAGGTGGGTCCGGGCGCTCGAGATGCACGGTGATCCCATGGAGGCTGAAGTCGATCACATCGCCGAGATACAACAGGTTGCGGGTGATCCCCCCGGTACTCGTCCTCATCGCAGAGATAGGCATTGAGCTTCCTCGCGAGGTCGAGCTCAGCGTTGTGGGCGAGCAAGCGACAGACCATCTGGAGTGCCCTGCGTTCGATGCGTAACTTGGCCCGGGTAGCACCGGGGTGGATCTCGTCTCTGCGCAGTCTCGCTGGGATCCCCTTCAGTGCTGTCGTTGCCTCTTCGAGGTCGTGCTCTGCGACCCTGAGCACATCTTTGAGTCTCGCTATAGCCTCTCGGCGGTTGTCGGTGTGATGCTTAGGATCCGCAGCTGTCTCACCGAGTATCGAGGACGCTACGATCAGTGGCTGTCCGAGGGTCTCTCGGCCACCACTGTCCACAACTATCACGCCATCATCTCGGCGACGTTGCATCAAGCAGTGCGCTGGGGATGGGTCGAGCACGCTTCCACCGACCGGGTGAAAGCACCTCGCCCGGTCCGCAAGGAATTGGTCACCCCGACACCTCAGCAGCTGTCCGCTTTGGTGAAGACCGCCGAGGAGTACGACCCGCTGCTCGCCATCGCCATCGCCCTTGCGGCCTTGACGGGCTGCCGGCGGGGAGAGCTGATCGCTCTGAGGTGGTCCGACGTCGATTTCGAGCGTCAGCAGGTCACCATCTCGCGGTCGCTCACGTTGACCCGAGGGGAGCAAGGACGCGCCATATACCACAAGGGTCCGACCAAGACCCATCAGGTGCGGATCGTCGCTCTCGACGACCTAGCGGTACAGGTCTTGAAGCGCCGGTACACGCACATGGTCGACCTGTCGAACCGAGCCGAGTCGGAGCTTGTCGACGATCCCTTTGTCCTCTCGCACAACGCCAACGGAGGCGTCCCGGCGAGCCCGGACAACCTGACCCATGCATTCACCGCCCTGTGCGAGAAGATGGAAAGACCTGCGCTCGAAAAGCTTCGCAAGACCAAGCCGACCGCTGCTCGCAAGGACCTGCCTGCGACGCAAAGGTGGCCGTTCCGCCTACACGACCTGCGGCACTTTCACGCCACCCAACTCATCGGAGCGGGTGTCAACGTCCGCACTGTCTCGGAGAGGCTCGGTCACGCAGATGCCTCCATGACGCTGCGGGTCTACGCTCACGCCCTACCCCAAAAGGATCGAGAGGCGGCTGCTGTCATCGGTGGAGTGCTCGGCGCGCTAAGAGTTTGAGACAGCAATCGAAGTCTCGGTAGCTGCTGTCGTCGTCCTATGGCACGGGGTGGTCTGGGCAGTGGCCGCCGGGCTCGTGCCACCAGGGGCAGCGCGTCACGCCGGTGGGCGCGACATCGTGGTGCGGGCACCGAAGGCTGCCCGGTGCCCAGCCGTGATGCGCCCATTGCCTTTGTTCTCGCGTAATCGCCGATGGTGAGCGGCGGGCGTCGTACAGGGGATCGAGGTACCGGTCGCTCCAGAGGATCAGTTCGGTTGCAGTCCGGTCGACGTCGTAGTCGTCGAGTCCGCCCGTGACCAGCAGGTCAAGGTCGCTGCGGAATTGAGGGTCGGCGGCGTTCGCGGCCAACCGCTGACGGAACACGGCCGGAGGGACCTGGCAGGCACGAAGGTAGTGATCACCTGCGCGGGCAAGGTCGGTGTCGGCGATCGAGAGATCCCGTCGGGCGAGCCACATGTCCCACAGGTCGCGTCCTTTGCGCCGTTGTGCCAGGGCGCGGAATTTCGTCCCGATCAGCTCGGCTGGGTCGAAGGTGGCGATTTCCGCACGGCCGGACCACCAGCGTGTCTCGACGACGTGTGCGATCCGCATGAGTTCGAGCGCCGGCGGGACCTCGTCTGTGTTGACTTCGATCTTGACCCGCATTGGAGCGCCCGAAGCAGCCTCGCCTCCGAGCACGACCTTCGTGCTGTCTCCGCCGATCTGTCGGGTCACTTCCCGGAGCGGACTGTCCACGGTCGCCTCCCGGATGGCGTCGACGAGCCAGCCGGTCGGCCCCGGTCTGCCGACGAGGACGTAGTCGAGATCTTCCGAGTACCTCCGGGCTTCTGTCAGGTGCAGCTTGTGGAGGCAGGTGCCGCCACGCCAGACGAGGTGGTCACTGAGCTCATCGTGGTTGGCCACGAGAATGGCCAGCTGGGACAAGAGGAGGTCTTGTTCGACCTGTTCCTCCGTCGGCCACGGGTGAGCAGCGCGCCACTGCGTGAGGACCGGTTGGGGGATCATTCGTCGGGCTCCACGGTGGTGTTCAGCACGACGTGCCATCGACGGTCGACCGGTCCGTCATGCGGACCGGTCGGGTCGAGCGGCGTGCGGTTGTAGTCAGCGATGGCGATCTTCGCGAGAGCGTCGAGGCCGCCGACGGTGTCTGTATGTTCGAGAAGGAACCCGAGCCGACGGACCGTTGCCCGGGGCCGCCGCGGCGCCTGGCGAGCGAGCGCTTCGGTGTCGAGCGTGAGGCCCCGGAGGACCGTCACGACGTTTCCCACGCCACCGCCTCGTTCGGGCGCTTGGGCGAGGTCGAAGGCGCATGTCTCCGGCGTCGCCACTCGGAGCGATCCGGTGGGTCCGGTGACTGGCGCCACCGGCCACTCCGACATCCGGCGATCCGTGTAGAAGCGCAACCGTACCGGTCCGAGTGTCCGGTCGGCCACCGTTCGGTCGACCATGGTTTGGGTGACCTGTGGGGCCTGGTGCGCACTGCCGTGACGGGCTGCAGCGGAGAGGTATCCGAGGTAGTAATCCCGGTGGAGATGTCGGCAAAGGTCGTCGAGATACCAGTCGGCCGGTACCGTGCCCTGACTGCGGTACTGGGGTGGGACGAGCACGTAGAGACCCCGGACGGGACTGAACAGGAAGTGGCGGCGCTGTGCCTCGGCCACGGCGACGCGAACGGAGCCCACCGAGGAGCCCGTGCGATCGCGGATTTCAGCCTGGGTCGTCGTGACGCGGCCTTCGCTGAGCAGCCCGTCCCACAGATCGGCAAAGCCTCTACCAGACACCACGAAAGTAAGTGTATCGCTAACTTTCATGATGTCTGGGATGGAAATCATGGAACCTCGTGCGAACCGAGACGCGGCTTCCGGTGGCGAACGGCATTCGTGACGACAGTCATGACTCGATGCCGCCGTGAAGGAAGCGCTCCAACCGAGGTACTGACACTCTCCACCGCGAACCGATCTGGATTGCCGGTGGGAACTGGCCGGTCCGGCAGAGCCGGTAGAGCGTGTCGGGGTGCAGTCCGATCCGACCGGCGGCATCGGGTATCGAGATCAAGTCGGCTGCGGCGAGCCGATCATGTTCGGGAGTGGCTACGAGGGTCATTCTGCATCCCCGCACGACTCGGGATCGCGGCGCGCGGGGTAAGTAGCCGCCTCCCGTGGGCAGCTGGCTGAAGTGGCCCTGCCGAGCACCTCCGTCAACTCCTCGTCGACGGGCGGCAGCCTCAACATGACGCTTCTGTGCTTGGAAAGCATCCGTCCTCCCTTGTTCGGTGCCGGGACACCGCGCCCTGGTCCCTTCTCATGCTCCGGACGGTCGTCACCCTGTGACGTCACCCCGCGGATTTGTCTTGAGGGAAGAACGTCACCCTCGAAACCTGAACGTCACCCTCGGGTCGGGACCGGGCGTAACGGTCGGGAAAGTCGTGTTTCCGCAGTACACACACGGTGTACGGAATACGGTGTGTGGAGACGCTATGGTGACGAGCGTGAAGCTGATGGGAGCAGGAGCCAGCTGCCTACCGAGACGCCAGATGAGGGAGAGCGGTCATGAGCAAGGCAACGGTGCCCTCGCCCGGCCTACGGGACGAGAGGGACGCGAACCGCCGGAAGCCCGAGGGGGACCTGTGGGAGCGGCGCCACATCAGGGTGACCTACTGGCTCGAACAGACCTTGCGCGACGAGGTCCGAGAGGCGGCC
>JAJZJY010000242.1 GCA_021809885.1 Actinomycetes bacterium | reverse complement strand
GCACCTCGGCGGTCTCGGTCGCCAGGTTCACCGTGGCCTCGACCACTCCTGGCACCTGGCGCAAGGCGCGCTCCACTCGAGCCACGCACGACGCGCAGGTCATCCCCTCGATGCCCAGGACCACCGACGTGGCTGGGCTCTGCGGCCTCGCTCGATAGCCGGACCCCTCAACCGCCGCGGCCAGCTCCTCGTCGGTGGTGGCCTCGCCGGGGGTCAGGCGCACCTCGGCGGTCTCGGTCGCCAGGTTCACCGTGGCCTCGACCACTCCTGGCACCTGGCGCAAGGCGCGCTCCACTCGGGCCACGCACGACGCGCAGGTCATCCCCTCCACCGCGAAGCGGCGGGGGAGGCCCGGTGTGGCGTCGGCGAGACGGTCGCTTCTGGGCAGGTCGACGCTCACGACGCGTCCCCCAGTCCATCGGCTGACCCAGAGGCGGCGGCCTCTGGGAGCCCGGCGAGATGGCGGAAGTCGGTCAGGCTGGAGTTGAACCGCAGCGCCTCGACCAGCTCGTCGATCTTCTCCTTGCCCCGCCCGGTCTGGATGGCCTCGGACACGCAGGTCTCCAAATGGTTGCGCAACAGGAGGCGGTTGACCCTCTCCAGGGAGGCCTGCAGGGCCGCCACCTGCTTCATCAGCTCCGGGCAGTAGCGCTCCTCGTCCACCATCGAGACCACCGCGCGCAGGTGCCCTTGGACGGTCCTCAACCTGGTCAACGCTTCGCGCTTGTACGACTGGATCATGTGCCTTAAGGTAGCACCACCCCACCTGGGGTGGGTAGCAACTCGACGTCCGGTACGTGACCTCCCCTACAAGTCCGATGTCTACTACAGTGTGTAGCTACTAGTAGTTGCGATGTCGCGGCTCAGTGAGAGGAGCGGTACGGCATGACAGATGTCCTCGCGGTAGTAGGTATTGGTGGCAGTGGCCTGCTCGTCGGCCTGTGCGTCGTGGCGTGCCCGGTGATCATGGGCGCGATGATGTGGAAGATGAACCGGGGCATGAGCAGCCCCCAGCAGCCGTCGTCGGCTCCGATGGTCGACCCGGCTAAGCAGGCTGAGCTGGCTCGCCTGCGAGCCGAGATCGACCAGCTAAAAGCGGGTGATGCCGACACCGGAGAACGCCCGGCGAGCCAGCATCGGTGACCCCGCTCACGTCGGTTGGCTTCCTGGCTGCGGTCGTGGCGGTGGCCTACCTGTTCTGCGTGCGGCCGATACGCCGGGGTAGCCGTCCGACCACCCCGGCGATGCAGAGAGCGTTCCGGGTCGGGCTTGCCGGCGGCACCGTCACGGACCTCGATACCGAGTTGGCGAGCGCCCGGGAGGAGCTGGCCCGTCTACGTGGACGAGTGCCGCTGCCCGCTCCTGTCGCTCACAAGCGGGACGCCTCGGTGGACGGGCGCGACGCGTCGGTCGGCGCTGCCCTCGCCGGGCCGGCAACGCTGGCGCGCAGCGCGCGGCCGTCGTCGTTCGGCGGGGATGTGACGGGCTGGCGACGACACTTCCCTGTGAACATGTCACGAGCGGAGCAGGTGGCGCGGGTCGCGGCCGGGCTCTTGATCGCGGCGATGACCGGCCTGGTGGTGCCCGGTGCCGTCGTCGGCGCTTGGGGAGTGATACTCGTCGTGGTCGGCTGGCTCGCCGCCGCTGACCTCGTGGTGAGCGGGCTGAGTGGTCACTGCCCCCTGCACCGGTTCGTGCGATTGCCGTGGGACCCCGGAGTGAAAGCGTGAGGTTCCGCGGTCCGGCAGCGTCACCGTTCGCGGCGTCGTCCCGCCGCCTGCTGCGGGTGGTCCCCGCCGTGCCGGCCGTTGACGTCCCGCGGTGACCCGGCTGGGGAGGATGTTGGCGAGCCCGGCCGGACGGCGGTGCCTTTGGGGGTCGGCCGCCGCCCCCTGGGGGCTCTTGGCAGAGGCCGCAGCCGGTGCTCACGGCCCGATCCCGCTGTGGCTGGACCGCCCGTTTTCCATAGCTCCTCGACAGGGGGTCGACACCGACTACGCGGCCTTCGCCCGACTCGTCGTCGAGGCGTCCGGCTGGCTGCACCAGGCGGGGCTCCGGCATGGTGACGTTGTAGCGATCGTCAAGGCGCACAACGTCGATGTCGTGGCCCTCGCCCAAGCCGCCGGGCGGCTGGGCGCGGTGCCCGCCCTGCTCGCCCCCGAGCTCGACCCCGACACGATCCGCGCCCTGCTGCACCGTCTCGGCAGGCCGCTGACCATCGCCGACGACACCGCGATCGCCACCCACGGCCTCGCGGCTGCGGGAGTGACGGGTCGTCTCGTAAGCGTTGACGGCACCGAGGCTGGCGGGATCGAGCTGGACGACCTCCGAGGGGGCCCGGCGCCGCCGCCGGCGCCGCGAGCCGACCACGAGCTCGTGGCCGTCACCCATACCTCGGGCACCACAGGCGTGTCGAAGCTGATCTCCCACACCGGTGTCAGCCTGGCCGGCCAGTCCCTCGTGCAAGTGCTCGGCGGCCGGCTCCTGCTCGGCCGGCGCGACGTGATCGCCACCTGCCTCACGACGGCGCACGCCCGGAGCCTGTCGGGGTTGGCGACCATCGCCGCGCTCGGGCTACCACACCTGGCGATGGTCGACCCGGACCCCGCCTCCGCAGCGACGCTGATGGCCCGACGCCGGCCTACCCTGATCGAGACCTTCCCCAACGTCTTCGCCCGCTGGGAGGGCCTCGCGAAGCACCCGGACGCCCCACTCGCGAACGCGCGGATCTTCCTGTCCACCTTCGACGCTGCCCACCCCCGCACGATCCGGATGATGTTGACGTCGTCACGGCGGCGCCTACCGGTATACGCCCAAGCCTACGCGCAGAGCGAGACGGGCGCGATCGCCTTGAGCTTCCGGGTCTCCCGGCGACAGGTCGGCAACGCCCGCCTCGTCGGCTGGCCCGCGTTGGCGTTCAACCGGGTGCGCATCGTCGACCCGACTACCGACAAGGTGCTGCACGGCCCCGGCCTCCCCGGCGCGATCGAGGTGCGCGGCCCCGGACTGTTCGCCGGCTACCTGGGCGATGCGGAGCGCACAGCGAATGGATGGCACGACGGCTGGTGGCGGACCGGTGATATCGGGTCGCGTCGGACAGATGGCGCGCTACGCCTCCAGGGCCGTGTTGTGGATGCGGTGGCCTCTGCCCCGGACTACCTGGCCTGGGAGGACATCCTGCTCGCCCGGCTCGGGGAGCTGGACGAGCTCGTGATCCTCGCCGACCGTGCCGGCCGTCCCGCAGCCATCGCCTCCACCCGCGACAGCATTCCCCTGGACCCGGCACGCTGGTCGGCGGCGACCTCCGACATGCCCGGCCTGGGCACGCCGCGCATGCTCGCCTGGGACGAGCTGCCAACCACAGCGACCTGGAAAGTGCGCCGGGGAGCGCTACGATCTCAGGTCTTCCCCGACGCGACCTGAGTGGCGATGACGTCGCTGAGGGTGGTGACCGCATCGGGCGAGAGCGCAGACAACGTGCTGACCGTGGCGATGGCGTCCGGGCGCCCGCGTCGGCGCAAACCGGACGGGGGGCGCTGTGGCGCATTGAGTCTCGTCCGGGTCGCGGGCGGCCTCGCCCCGGCGGGATCGTCAGGCGCCACGGATCAGTACGGGGGTGTCCGTGGCACCGGTGACGATCGTGGCGGTCTCGGCGGCGCGCATCGCCACCAACCGGGCTTTCGCCAGCGTCCGGATGGGCTTCTCGCCCGGGATCGTACGGGTGACCGGCGCCGGCGCCGTCATGGCAGTCGCCCGAGTTGGGCGGTGGCCCAGTACCCCAAGCGTTCTGTCGGCGAGCCTACCCTGACAGTCTTCGCTGCCCCTGCACCCACCCTTCACGCCATGCCCGGGGCGCCGCTGGTGGGCCGCCTCCTCCTCGTACCGTCGCTCGAGCGCCGACGATCGGCGAGGTGTCCGACGGAAGTCGCTACGAAGGAGACGACGAATGGCCAAGGTGACTCCCGGAACCACGGCGCCATCGCTGAGGTCGACCTCACGGCGTGGCGGCTGCGTCAACCGATGTGAGCGAGTCCTCCCTCAGCGCCGCTCGGGTCGTCGCACCCTGCAATGCGCCGGCATCCCGCGTGCCCGACTGGTACAGGTGCGCGACCCGCGCGACCTCGGGCAACGGTGACTTGCTCGTCGTCGCCATCATGGCCGTCCTCACCCTCGGCCTGCTCCTCGTTCCGTCCATCGCCGGACTGCGCGACATCCCCTGCTGGGTACCGCTCTACCGGCTCATCTGGCGGCGTTACTACCGCGAGCAGCTGCACACGGCCCGCACATCTCCAGGGCTCCGGGCTCAACAGCGGCGCGAAGTGACGGGGCCTGATCTCTCCGATGCAGCTACGGCCGTCCGGCCGGGGCGCCGGCAGCCGTCGTGACCTTGCCCCAGGCCGCAGACGGTGCGGTGGAGATACTGGCCGCCAGCTTCCTCGGGGTCCTGCCCGGAGAGGCACTGGCCCGGATAGCCGCCGACGGCCTGGCGGGAGGTGTGCTCGGTGCCGGCCGGCTGCTCTACGAGCCGGAGCTGTCGGTCATCATCAGCGGAAGGATCCGCGCGTTCATCACTGGTCGCGACGCCAGGCAGCTCACCGTCGGCTACCTGTCCGCGCCGTCCAGTGTCGGCCTTACCCACGCCGCCGGTCGCCGCTACCCGACGGCCTTCCAGTGCATCGCCCCGGTACGCCTGGTCATGGTCGGGAACCAGCGCTTCGCAGAGCTGCTCGGTACCTACCCTCGCCTGGGATGGTCGGCTGCCGAGGAGATCAGCGCCCGCCTCGACGGGGTCGAGGGCGAGCTGGCCCGGGTGGCCTTCGGCTCGCTGCGCCAGCGGATCGCCTACCACCTCCTCGCCCTTCTGCCCGCGGGTCAAGACGACTGCATGCCAGTCCATCAGGCGCAACTCGCTGCCGCGGTGGGCTCGGTCCGCGAGGTCGTGGCGCGCACCCTCGCTCAGCTCCGTCAACAGCACTTGGTGGACGTCGACGCCCGCGGGATCGTCATCGCCGACCGGGCCGGCCTTGCCCGCCTGGTCGAGCCCTGAAGATCTGAACACCTCAGCGCGGGATGTGACCGAAGTCGGACTTTGGTCCGACCAAGGTCACTGACACAACGAGTTTTTGGGATCAGACTTGTTGTGAGGAGTGGATCGTGGATTGCAGTCGGGCTCGCCGTGGTGTCAAACACGCTGGTTCGCCTCGCCGAGGGGCGGCCATCGTGTGCTGCGCCGTCGCAGCAGCCGCGCTCGCGGCCTGTGGCACCAGCTCCCGAAGTGCCAGTCCGAGCACCCACCCCACGAGCAGCACCGCTCCTCCCTTAAGCACGACATCCTCGCCTTCGACTTCGACGACTCAGTCGCCGGCAAAGGCAGCGGTGCTCGCCGCCTACCGGGCTGAGTGGGCCGCGTTCGAGCACGCCCTCGCCGATGCCAATCCCGAAGACCCTGAGCTGGCGGCCACGATGATCAACCCGCAGCTGCAAGGCGTGAAGGCCAACCTGCTCGCTGACCAGGTGCACGGGATGGTCGGACGTGGAAGGTTCACCTTGCACCCCGAGATCACGTCGTTGTCTTCCACGAGGGCGACGATCGTGGACTGCGCCTACAGCACGTCAGTGCTCGTGTACGCGAGAACAGGCAAGCCGGTCCCGCCGATCACGCCTCCGGAGAACGACGGAGTCAGGGCCACCCTTGTCCTCACGGGTGGCACCTGGAAGGTCTACCAACAGACAGTGACGGACGGTAAATGCGTTCCCGGTTCGTGGTCTCGGCCGTTCTTGCGATCGCGGTGGTATCGACGCTGGCGAGCGTCGGCCGGGCGGACGCCGCAGACACCGGCGGCGAGAACACCTACGCGAACGCCCGGGCGTCGGGCGGCCAGCTGAGCGTACAGGCGGGGGAGATCCGCTGGACGCCGCCGGAGCATTCGTCGTGGGCGACCAGCGCCCAGCCGGATCCGCCAGCGGGTGAGAAGCCCAACCCCAACCAGCCCTACGGTTGCACCTACACCGCCGATCCGCAGGCCAGCCAGACCCTCGGGGCAGGGGGACCGACGCCGGGGCAGTGGATCATCCCCACCTGCGCCGGGCCGGGGGTGATCGACCCGATGCCGCCGTTCTGGGTGACCGGCGCGAAGCATGCCGCTGTCACCGTGCAGGTCGCCCCGGTGGTGGTGGCCGAGGAGGCGGCGAAGCACCTCGGGCTCGCCTCGCCGGTGATCGAGATGGCCCCGCCTGACGGTGACTCGCAGCTGGTGGGGGTGGCGACGTGGCTGTGGGTGAACCCCGCCACCTGGCATCCGGTCACCGCCTCGGCGTCGGCGGGCGCGGTCACCACGACAGCGACGGCCACCCCAATGAAGGTGGTCTGGGACATGGGCGATGGCAGCACGATCACCTGCGGTGGCCCGGGCACGCCCTATGACCCGTCGGCACCGAAAGCCAAGACCAACTGCTCGTACACGTGGTCGACGGCTGGCACCTACGCCGTGACCGCGACTGTCTACTGGTCGGTCGCGTGGACCGCGGCGGGGGCGGCAGGCGGCGGGACACTCGGCGTCCAAGCCGGCCCGGTCACCGCGGTCACGGTCCATGTCGTCCAATCCCAGGCGATCAACACCCCGGGCGCCGGGGGCTGAGGAGACCACGCCCATGGCCATCGCGACGTCACGATCCTCGACCAACGACCGCCAGGCGACCAACGGCCGCCAGGCGACCGACGGTGACGACGGCCGCGGAAAGCCGGGCCGGCGGCGGGTGGCGTCAGGCCGGCGGCGCCAGACGCCGCTGGTCGTGGTGGGGGTGCTGCTGGTGGTCGGCTGCGCGCTCGGCTTCGCCGACGCGTCGTTGAGCTTGGCGGGCCACCAAGACGTCCTGGTCGT
>JAJZJY010000241.1 GCA_021809885.1 Actinomycetes bacterium | reverse complement strand
CCGGTGCCACCGGCGGCCTCGCCTTCGTGGTCAGCTTGCTGACGAGCTGCCTGTGCTGCACCCCGGTCGTCCCCACCTTCCTCGCCTTCGTCGGCGTGTCGGGCGTCGGCCTCTACTCGGCGACCGGAGTCCTCCAGCACTTCTTCGCCGTCCACCAGACCGAGTTCTTCGCCTCCAGCCTGGCCCTGCTCGCAGCCACGGCGTGGTGGGGTCTGCGAAAGGTCGGCCGTGCCGCGTGTCTCTCCGGGGAGGGCTGCGGGGTGGACGAGCCCAAGGAGATCCCCGGGTACCCCGCCAGCCAAGAGGGCTCGACCACCGAGCCGGACAGCCCGGTCCGGGTGTAGGAGAGGAGCGATGCGATGAGCCAAACCCACCGGGCCCGCCAGAGCAGCTCGAGGCGCGAGGCCGCTGGGGCGGCCGCCAGGCGCCGTCGGCGCTGGGGCTTTGGTGCCACCGGCTTGGCCGCCCTCGTCGTCGCCGGCGTGATCCTCGCGCTGCACTTCGCCAGTCAGCCCACCCGATCAGCCAGCACGACGGCGAGCGCCACGGGTCCCGTTGTGGGACACGTTGCGCCGAACGGCGCGTTCACCACCCTTGCTGGCACGACGGGGAGCGTCGCATCTCTGCGGGGCCATCCGACGCTGGTGTGGCTTGTGACCACCTGGTGTACCTCGTGCCAGGCCGGGACGCAGCTCTTGGCGCAGAACATCGGAAAGCTCCAAGCTGACGGTGTCCGCGTCGAGGAGATCGAGCTCTACCAGGACCTCGGCCAGGCCGGGCCTTCCATAGGCAGCTTTGCCACGACCTACGCCGGAGCCGAGGCCACCAACCCCGACTGGAGCTGGGGCGTCTCCTCGGCCGCGCTTACCCGTACCTACGATCCCCAGGGCGGCCTCGAGATCTACTACCTGCTCAACGCCAAGGGCCAAGTGACCTACGTCGACGCCCCGCTCGTGTCGACGATGCCCCAGCTGCTACAGGCTGCTGGGCGGCTCCGGTGAGCGCCGACGACACCACCCACCAGCCCGACCCGGTCGGAGAAACGCGGCGTGGCACACTGAGGCGGAGGCATCGCGGACGGTGGCTTGCCGGTGTGCTGAGCGTCGCCGTGGTCGCCGGGTTCGTTGTACGGCTCGCGACCATTGGCACCCCCCGCTCGGCCGTCGTGCGGCCAGCGGCGCCTACGACGTCATCTTCGAGTGCTCCGAGGGCGGCGGGAAGATCGACAGGTGCCGCGACGAGTCTCGCACCAAGCGGCGTGTTCACGACGCTGGATTCCAACGCGGCGGCTGTGACGAAGCTGCGCGGAAAGGACAGGACCATCACAGCGCTTCGGGGCAAGCCGGTGCTCCTGTGGTTCTTGGTCACGAGCTGTTCGACGTGCGCCGCGAGCGCACCAGCCATCGCTAAGGCGCTGCCCAGCTTGGAGGCTGACGGTGTCCACGTGGTCGGCCTCGACCTCTACGGCGACATCCCTCCGACCCCGCAGGGATGGGGTCAGCTTGCCGCCTGGGCGGCCAACAACGCCGGGCCCGCGTGGTCCAGCGCGCAGTGGACCTGGGGCATGGCCTCCAAGGCCCTCAGCCTGGCCTACGACCCGAGCGGCAACCCAGACGTGTACTTCCTGATCGGCTCCCGCGGCCATCTCCGCTACCAAAACAGCGTGCCGGTATCGACCATGGGCCAGCTCCTCGCCGCCGCGGCACACATGACCGGGCACACGGTCAGCGCAGATCCTCCGGCCAGGCCGACGAGCACCACGGCGCCCGCCCTGCCATGACGCCTACAGGAGGCCGATACTGATGCCACCGCTTTTCCGTCTGTGCCGCCCGGTATGGGCTGGTCGCCGCCGACGGATATCGTGCGCCGCGGTCCCGAGGCGCTCTCCACGAAGGCGACTGTCGAGCCGGTAGCGATCCGCGGCTGCCGGGCCAGGCTCACCCTCGAGCTGTACTACCCGGGCGGGCGGAGCCTGCACTACGTCTCGTCGTGGGCAAGGCCATTTGAGCGGGCCACCCTGCAACAACCGGGTCGGAGGGGTGGACACGCCGTGCGCTCGCCTAGTGAGCACGGATCGGCTATCCCCCGGCGCGATGCTCAGGCCGGGGGATAGCCGATCTCGGTCAGCGCGGCGCGCAGCGTCTGCTCGTCGGTCTGCGCGGCGTCGTAGTCCACGCGGACGGCTTTGGCGTCGATGTCGACGGCGACCTGGCGCACGCCGGGTGTTTCGGCGAGGTCGTGCTCGATGGCTGTCTTGCAGTGCTCGCAGGAGATGTCGGGGGCGGTCACGTCGAGGGTCTTCATGGTCTGCTCCTTTGTCTTGTCGGAATGCGGGGTTTTCTCACTGTGGGAGCGTCCGAAGCGGCGCAGCCGCAGGGCGTTGGTGACAACGCTGACCGAACTGGTGGCCATGGCGGCGGCGGCGATCATCGGCGGGACGATCCCGAACGCGGCGAGGGGGACGAGCACGGCGTTGTAGCCGAACGCCCAGCCGAGGTTCTGCCAGATCACCCGACGGGTGGCTCTGGACAGGGCGATGGCGTCGGCGACAGCGCCGATGTCACCGTGTACGAGCGTGATCTCGGCGGTGGCCATGGCGACGCCGGTGCCGGTGCCGATGGCGATGCCGACATCCGCCGTGGCGAGAGCAGGGGCGTCGTTGATGCCGTCGCCGACCATGGCGACCGGTCCAGAGGCCGCTTGGAGCTGGCGGACGAGGGCGGCCTTGTCTTCGGGTGAAAGCCCGGCTCGCACCTCGTCGACGCCCGCCTGGACCGCTACCGCTTGCGCTACCTGCGCCCGGTCGCCGGTTGCCAGCACGACCCGCAGGCCCGCGGCCTGCAACCGTCTTACGCCGGCAGCGGCGTCGGGACGTAGCGGATCGGTGATCCCGAGCAACAGGCGCAGGCGGCCGTCGATGGCGACCGCCACCGGGGTAAGGCCACGCCCGGCCAGCTGCTCGCCGACCGCTCGGGCACGTTCGCTCCCCTGGTGGCGCCCGGAGCGCTCAAGGACGGTGTCGGCGCCGGGCGCGACGCTGCCTTCCTCGGTGCTGGCCCACTCGAGTGATCCGACCTGGACGAGGTGGCCGTCGACCAAGGCTGTGACACCGGCCCCGGCTGTGACCTCGACCTCGCTTGCCACGAGCTGGCCCACGACCCCGCTGCGCTTGGCGGCGGCCTGCACCGCCCGCGCGAGCGGGTGCTCAGAGGCCGCCTCGGCGGCCGCGGCGAGCGCCAGCACCGCTGTGACCTCGGTCTCGTTCGCCTCTTCGACGTCGACGACATCGACGACCTCTGGGTGTCCGAGGGTCAAGGTGCCGGTCTTGTCGACCACGACGGTGGCGAGCCGACGGACCCGCTCGAGGACCTCGCCGCCCGAGACCAGCAGGCCCAGTTCGGCGCCCCGGCCGCTACCGACCATCACCGCCACGGGGGTGGCGAGCCCAAGGGCGCAGGGGCAGGCGACAACCAGCACCGCCACCGCGGGGACGAGCGCCTCGACGAAGCGATGCCCGCTCGCCAGCCATCCGGCGAAGGTCGCCGCGGCGACAATCAGGATGACGGGTACGAACACCGCCGAGACCCGGTCAGCCAGGCGCTGGGCCTTTGACTTCTCCACCTGGGCACGCGCGACGAGAGCCATGATCTGGGCCAGCGTCGAGTCGGCCCCGGCCCTCGTCACCTCCACGCTGAGCGGCGACAGCCCGTTGACCGTGCCGCCGGTCACCTCGTCCCCGGCCGCCTTTGTCACCGGGACGCTCTCGCCGCTCACCATCGACTCGTCGATCGCGCTGCGACCGTCGAGCACGACGCCGTCGGCGGGGAGTGCCTCACCGGGCCGGACGAGGACAACGTCGCCCACGCCAAGCGTCTGCACCGCAACCTCCACGGCCTCGGCGCCGGGGCCGGCGGGCGATCCAGCCCGGGCGAGCAGGTGGGCTACACGGGGAGCGAGCGCGGCGAGGGACTCGATCGCCTCGCCGGCACGGCCACGGGTGCGGACCTCGAGGTACTTGCCGACCGAGATCAACGTAACGATCACGGCGGCCACGTCGAAATAGGTGGGTTGGCCGGGAAACGCCGCCGTCGCCGCCACCGAGTAGAGGAACGCCACGGTCGAGCCGAGCGAGACGAGGGTGTCCATGTTGACGTTGCGGTGCTGGAGATGCGACAGGGCGCCCCGGTGAAAGCCCGACCCCACCCAGGCGAACACCGGCAAGCTCACCGCCAACTGGAGGTAGCGAGACCAGCTCGGGTTGGGAAAGCCATAGGCCAACACGAGCACCACGGCGCTGGCCAGCACACCAAACGTCAGCTTCACTCGCCGGCGATGCAACTCCAGCGCCCGTTCCCGGCGACGAGCCGCCGCCTCTTGCGCGGGATCTGCCAGCTCCGCCGCGGGCGCAGCTGCATACCCAACGGCCTCCACGGCCGCCACCAGGTCCTGCAGAGCAACCGGTCGACCCAGCTCCACGTCAGCCGACTCGGTCGCGAGGTTCACCCGGGCACGAGCCACCCCCTCCACCGACGACAGGGCACGCTCCACGCGGCGCACACACGAGGCGCACGTCATGCCCTCGATGTCCAGCTCGTAGCTCGCCAGCGGCTGCTCGGTCGTCACCTCGCTCATGGTCCGCTCATCTCCTCTGAACGCTGCAATCCGGATCCGGCCGCCAATGTCAAGCTTGCAACAGTCGACCGATCGCGTCGGTCGCCTCTTTCACCTTGGCCGCAGCATCCGGACCGCCGGCGGCATCGACCACGCAGGTCGCGATGTGGCCCTCCAGCACACCCAGCGCCACCGCATGCAGGGCCTTGGTCGCGGCCGTGACCTGGGTCAGGATGTCGATGCAGTAGCGCTCCTCTTCCACCATCCGCTGCAACCCCCGCACCTGGCCCTCGACGCGCCGCAGGCGCTTGAGATACTGCTCCTTGTTGTTGATATAGCCGTACACGGGCACCTCCACCCTCGACACGTCAGAGATACTATACCCCTGCATGGTACCACGGCCGACGCGCTCGTCGGTTGCCTCTACGAGGACAAGGCTGTCGTTCATCCACACCCGCCAGCGCCTGAGCTGGAACCTGGAAGCCATCGCCGAGATCCTCGCCTTCAGGGAGCGAGGCGAGCGTCCCTGCGCCCACGTGTTGTCGGTCCTCGACCCCTGAGTAGCCGATGTCGCTGCGTGCCCAGGAGAGTTCTGGGGTGCTGCCCGCGCCGAACTCGTAGCCCTGGAGACGAAGGCCGACCCACGTGGGCCGGTGTTGTCAACGCGCCGCCTTGGGCGAACCTGCAGGCTCCCAGCTCGTGGCGACAGTCAAGCAGAGCGGCACTGACGCCAGCTACGTCTGCGGCTCGCGCCCAGATCTTCGGGGCCACGGCGGAGAAGCTCCTGGAGGAGGTCGACGAGATTGTCGGCGCCACGTGGTTCCTGGCCGATCGGGTGCTGGCGGCCCACGCCAGCCAGTACTTCTGAGCTGGGCACGCCTCGCCCGCGGCAGTCGCGCCCGTGATGGCGCGGCGGGCGTCGGTGCACATTTTCGATCCGTGAGCGGAAAGCGAGGAACCACATGGACCGGATGTCACGAGCTGGGATCTCCGCCAAGCCGGTCGTGCCAGCCGTCGTCGTGGATACCTCGGGCCGGTTCTGCCCTGGACCGGTCGTCGATGCGAGTGACACCGCCCGACAGATGGAGCTCGGTGAGGTTCTCGAACTCAGCACCACCGACCTGGACAGCTGGTTCGGCCTTCCGCCAGCGACAGGGCGGCGAGCAGCGGTCCCGCTTCTTCATCCGCCACGATCACTGATCGCGATCGCCGACCAGCAACCCGTCGGATCGTCAGCCGCCGCCGCTGGCGCAGTGGTGATGGCCGGCAGAAGGCAGCAGCGGCCGGCCGAGCACGCACGTGCCGACGCGACGGGCCGTCGCGCGCCGGTTCTTCTCGCTTCATCTCGTGCCCGCTCGGCGGAAAGAGGCCGGCGCGACGACGACGGCCGGCGACATCGGCTCGGAGTTCTCCCCCGTGGTGACCATGGAGTCCCCAGCTGGCGAGGACTCGCCTCGGTGGCGGTGTTCAGCTGATCGCGGGGTCGTCGTGGGCGCCGGCGGGAACACGAGGCCCAAGGGCAGGACCCGTCGAGCGTGGCGACGACCGCTCGGCCCGGAGCTGTTCGAGTTCGGCGCGCAACCGCGCCACCTCGGCGTCGGGTGGCGGAGCGAAGGTGGCGCCGGGTTGGCCGTTGCCGTTGGATATCGAGGAACGGCTGCTCATGGCGCCCATCCCGCCCGACGTCCTGTTGCCTGACATGGCCCGCATCATGAGCAGCATCGACAGCGGGCAGATGGCGAAGAAGAGGAACGGCAGGACTCGGGTGAACACGTGCGGGTCGACTACCAGCACGCCGACGGCTACAACAGCCAGCCCGATGATCACCTTGCGGTTCAGGCAGCACTTCAGCATTGTTTCGCACCTTCCTGTCGAGAGCGCGCCTCTTGGGGAACCGTCGTAGCGGGAAGGGCCCCAAGAGCCACCTAGTAACGCCACTTCGTAACTATACCGTGTCGTAGATAAACTAGCAAGGGCCGTAGGCTGCAAGAAGGTGCCGGGCATCAGCATCTCCGGGCAGCGGCGGCTCGTATCGGGCGGTGTCGCCAGGGAGGTCGCGATGGGCAAGGCCAGCGTGCTGGTCGTGGACGAGCTATGTGAAGCTTCACATAGCGCGTCTGATGTGAAGTCTTCGGTTATGTGAAGTTGTCGATGTTTGGCCTGGTGAGGGGCGTGTCGGCGCCCTGCTTCTTCGCATAACCCGGGGTTTCCTTGGTTGGTCATGTCGTCTGACCAAGGAGGTTGATGTTGATGTCTGCTGTCGATGGGTTG
>JAJZJY010000240.1 GCA_021809885.1 Actinomycetes bacterium | reverse complement strand
TTCCCGCCCCGTTCCCTTGACGAAGGACGAGCTGCTTCAAAAGGCCCTGGAAGTTGCCCAGCGCCCGGCTGCTCTTTCGGACCTGCCTGCGCACCAGCGCAACGACGTGGAGCAGGTCTACAAGGCCCTCCAGGTCGGCTCGGGATGGTCGAAGCGCCTCAACAACCCGATCAACGCCCGCAACGCGAAGCCCAGTTCCGCCTCGGTGGTCGCGGCCCGCGCCCATCAGGTGCTCGGCCCGTCGGCCAGCATCACGCCCGTCGACATCGCCGAGGCGCTGGTTGCGCAGGGGATGGACTGGGTCGAGCCGTTCGCTCCCGGCCAGCCGCTCGTCCCGTACTACGGCTACGGCAAGCGCCCGCGGCAGTACGACTACAACATCGGCCGCAACGTCACGACCGAGACGCGCCCGGACCGCATTCCTTTCGAGACGCTGGACCGCCTCTACAAGTCCTACGACGTGGCGCAGATCTGCACCCGCCACGCGATCAACTCGCTGCGCTCCATGCTGCGCAGTGCCCGGCTCATGCCCATGTGGGGCTACGAGGGCTACCCGATCAAGGAGCTGGCAGAGGCGCACCGGCGCCTGCGCCGGCCGGACGGCAAGCGGCTGTTCCCCAACTGGCTGGCCGTGAACATGCTCAACCTGTGGAAGTTCGACTCCGCGCCGATCTTCCGCGAGCGGGACGCCGCCGGCAACGTCACGGCCCTGCGCAACGTCTCTGCCAAGACGATCGCCCCGATGCTCGACTACTTCGGGGACTACCCAGTCTCGCCGGCTCCAGCTTTCCAGCAGTTCATCGAAGGTGTCCCCTGGGACTGGCTGGACTGGGACGACCTGATCTACGAGCCCTTCTGGCCGGAAACCGACTCGCCCTACGGCACGCCGCCCCTCGAGACGGTGCTGATCAACGCGAACACCGACGTCCGGCTCCAGTTGTTCTTCCTCCAGTTCTTCACGGCGGGCGCCGTGCCCGAAGCCTTCGCGATCGCGCCCGAGGACATGTCGGAGCCGGACGCGCTCGCGGACTTCCAAGAGGAGTGGGACGCCACCCAGAACGGCGACCAGTCCGAGCGGTACGGGCTCAAGTGGCTGCCGAACGGCACCGAGCTCGTCTTCTACAAGCCCCAGCAGTTCGACCCGGACCTGGCCGAGTACGTCATGCGCCGGACTGTGTCGGCATACCTCGAGGTTCCCCACAACGTCGGCCTGACGGACACCGTCAACCGCTCCGCTGGGGCGACCCAGATGGACGTCGAGACGCGTATCACCGACATCCCCCTCGCCGGCTACTACGAGGGGATCCTGAATGCGATCATCCAGGAGGACTGGGGTCTCCCGGTCCAGATCCGCTTCGACACCACCGGCGACAAGAAAGACGAGCTAGCCGTCGCCCAGGCTCACCAGCTCTACGTGCAGATGGGGGCCGAGTCCCCGGACCACGTCGCCGAAGAGGTCTTCGGCACGGTCATCGACCCGAAGGCCCGCATCCCTCGCTTCATCATGGACCCACGCATAGGGCCTGTCCCGCTCGCCCACGTCATCGCCATCTCCGGCGACATCGACTGGCGCACGGGTTCACCCCGCGCTGGGTCCGTCGAGCCCATCCCGTACGGCCTGCCGGGCGGTGGGACGCCGGTGCCCGCAGCCGGGCCTCAGCCAGGAGGACAGCCCGCTCCCGCGGCTGGTGCTGGCCCAAAAGCCAACGATCCGACGAAGGCGTACCCGCGTCCCCTGCTCAGCAACGGCGTGCAGAAAGAAGCACTACCCGACGAGCAAACCGACGACAGCCGCCTCCCCACGCCCCTGTCAAGCGGGAGTCCTGACCCGGCTCCGGGCTACGGAACCCTCCCCGGAGGCTCGACCGGGCAGGGGAGCGGGCTCGTCCTGCACCCCGAGGGCGAAGGCGAGGATCCGGTCAACGCGGAGGTGGACGACCTGCGCCGTTGGAGGGCAAACGCCCGCAAAGCGGTAGCGCGGGGCGCCAAGCCGCGTCTGTTTGCCGACTCGGCTATCTCAGCGCCACGCGCAGCGCGTGTCTGGGCGGGCCTGCAGCATGCCCGGACCCGAGAGCAGGTCGACGCTGCGTTCAAGGCATCGGGCCCTGAGGCTGCCGGGATCGTCGTGCAGGCCAAGGACTCGGGCCGCGTGCTGCTCGTCCAGCGCACCCCGGACAAGCATGACCCGAAAGAAGCCTACGCACGCTGGGAGTTCCCGGGCGGGAGGCTCGACCACGAGGGGGACACCCCGTGGGACGGCGCGCTGCGTGAGTTCGAGGAGGAGACGGGCGCCCGGCTCGACAGTTTCGAGCACGTCGGCAACTGGACGTCGCCCGACGGCGCCTACCAAGGCTTCGTCGTCACGGTGCCACGCGAGGCTGACATGAAGCTGCACCCTCAGCGCGAGGAAGTCTCCGACGCCCGCTGGTGGCACAAGGGCGATCTCAACGACCCGAAGGTGCGGGACAAGGTCACCGACACCCTGGACCGCGTAACGCCCATGCTCAAAGGCTGGAGCGAGCAGCCACGCGACGAGGTCGGCCGCTTCGCCACCCAGCACGCCCGCGACTTCGCGCACTACCACCGGCACACGGACGCGATCCTGGACCACTACGTGCCCACGATTGCCGAGGCAATGGCGGAGGTGTTCGAGCCGGGCTTCCTTCGCCACGTTGTGGAGGTGGCCTATGGGCACGTCGAGAAGGCGCAGAACCCTTCGGGGCGTGGCTCGGGCTTGCCTGCGAACCAGGCCGCTGCTGTGGCTGCGGGAGGCGCAGCAGGAGCGGGCGCTGCGGCAGGAGCTGGAGCGGCTGCAGCGGCTGGAGGCGCAGCCGGTGCTCTTGGCGCAGCCCACGCGGCTGTTGGAGTCGCTGCCGCGATCGCCCTTCTCGCAGGCGCCAAGCGCCTGATCCGCAAGCTGCGCAAGGTTCTCACGGACCTCTACGGCGAGGCGTACATGCAAGGCGCCAGCGCTGCGGCGTCGGCTTCGGCCGGCGAGATGCCCCCCTGGACCAATGCGGTGCCAACGCCCCCAAGCGGCAAGTGGGAGCCAGGCATCGGGGAGCAAGCCAGCCAGGTGGCAGGTGGCTCCCTAGCGGAGATCCTGCGGCAGCGGGACATCTGGATCAAGGAGATGACCGACACCGAGGTCGACCGCATCGGCGAGTCGATCCGGCGCTCTGTGGAGGACGGGCGGCCCTTGTCCGAGGCCATCGCCACCGTGGAGTCGATCGCTCACGACGAGAAGCGGGCGTGGATGATCGCTGAGACCGAGTACGCCCGGGCCTCGACGATCGCCAGGCGCGAGACCTACCGCCTCAACAACGTCCCCTACGTGCGCTGGCTGCACCAGCCCGGTGCGTGCCCGGCGTGCATGGAGAACGCGGACGTGAGCCCCATTCCTTTGGGCGCCCACTGGCCGAGCGGGTCAGTCCCGGTGCATCCGGCGTGTCGTTGCGTGGAGGCGCCGTCGTTCGGCCCAGAGGGGAAGCGATGAGCACCGTCTGCATCGACCTCGATGGCACGATTAGCGCGGACCCGGGCTTCTACCGTGCCGAAGCCGCCGGCCTGATGGCGAAGGGCCACGAGGTCCACGTCCTCTCGGGCAACCCCCTCGTGCAGCACAAGCTCGCAGCGCTCGGGATGGTCAAGGGCCGTGACTTCACCTGCGCCGCGGTGGTGCCACGCAAGCACATCGCGACGGCCAAGGTCGCCTACATGCGCAAGGTGGGCGCCACCCATCTCGTCGACAACCGGAAGGCCAACGTCAAGGCGGCGCGCAAGGCCGGCTTTACGGCGCACTGGCACCGTCCCCCCAAGCAGAAGGGCTGAGCCATGGCGTCGCTCGTCACCGTCTCCCCGGGCACCGTCCTCACCAACGCCGAGGAGGTCTACGCCTTCGGCACCTCGAACCTGTCGACGCTCCAGGTGGGGATCAACGTCGCCGCCGTGGGGGGCACCAGCCCGAGTCTTCAGGCATACCTCGAGGTGTTGGGGACCGACGGCGTCTGGTACCCGGTCTGGAAGCCCGCGGCAATCACGGCAGCGTCCCAGGTGGTCGCGGGGGTCGGCCCGGGCCTGACGAACGGCGCCGTCCTCTCCTACTCAGCCCGCGTGCGTCTGGAGCTGACCGGCACGACGCCCAGCTTCACCCTCTCCCTCTCGGTCCACGGCCGCTAGGAGCCACCATGGAGGAGCCAGCCCAGGAAGTCCCAATCGCCGCCGCCAACCAGGCCCGCATTGCGTACCTTGCGTCCCACGGCGTGACGGTGCCCATCGAGCAGATGTACGTGACGAGTCTGCTCGAATACCTGCTGGGCGACGGCCTCGGCGCCGCGCGGGAATACCACGAAGGACGCGTTGCCGTGATCTTGGACCAGGCGGTCACCCGGTTCGGGGCCGCTGAGGAGCAGCGCCGCTCCGCCCAGGCCCGCGCGGTCTTGCTCCAGGGGATCGGCCCACGGTGAGCCAGCGAGCGCTGATGCGGCGCGTGGCCCGGAACGTCTACGGCTACCGGGGCAAGAAGGCCAAGCGGCGGCGTCGTGTGGACCCGGTGCAGGTGCTGGCATTCGAGGCGCGCCTGCGCGAGCGGGTCGCAGCGCCCGAGCAGCAGGAGGAATCCGTATGCCCCGCGTGATCGCCGAAGGCTGTGAGAAGTGCGCACCCCGGCTCGCCCCTCCGCCAGCCACCCCGGAGGAAGCGCTGGGGGGCACCCACCTCTCCGTGCCGTGGCCAGCGTGGGTGCGCGTGGACGGCGAGTTGGCGCAGCGCTGCGTTCACGCGTGGCCCGGGACTCCGGGAACCGTTATCGAGCACCCCGACGGCCCCATAGCCCGCTGCCGGTGCCGCGCTCCCCAGGGAGATGAGTTAGCCGAGCCCGGGGGATTTGTGCTCCGCCTGGTCCAGTACGACCGGGTGGAGGGTGCCGTCGAAGCTGCGTGGCGCACCTACCTAGAGGGAACCCTGTGGGCCGCCCGGCAGCCTTCGGAGGACTGAGCCATGTGCATCAGTTGTTCTTGCGGAGACCACGAGCACCGTCACCCCGGTTCCCATTCGCTCGTCTGGAGCGACATCCGAGCGGCCGCCGAGGACGCAGGGATCTCGCCCAAGGCGGTGGCGTGGAACATCGTGCGCGGCACCAACGCGATGAGCGAGCAGGAGGCCAAGAAGGAGGCGCCGAGCTTCGAGGAGTTCCTTGCCTCGGTGTGGGCCGGCGCGCTTGGGTGCGAGGTCTTCAAGTCCTCGGAGGAGCGGCGGTACACCCTCGGGGTCGCTTACGCGGCCAATCGGGCGGACCCTCACCGCGGCGCTGACGGCTTCCGTGACTTCGCCGGCCCCGAGGTGCTGGAGAAGGCTGCGTGGTCCTTCATCCGCAACGGAGCCTCGATCGGTCTCGACCACGCGGGCGGCACCGACGGCGCCGGCCGGGTGGTGGAGTCGTATCTCTATCGCGGCCCGGACTGGCCTCAGGACAACGGCTACGTGGTGAAAGCCGGCGACTGGCTGCTCGGGGTCGTCTGGGAGCCGGAGGCGTGGGTGACGATCAAGAGCGGGCAGCGGGCCGGCTACTCGATGCAAGGGGGAGCGCGGCGTCGTCAGCCGGCCCCCGAGACGCTCGCTGGGCTTCGAGAGAGTTGAGGTAGCGCTCAAGGGCACCCAGGATCTCGGTGTTCTCCTGGACGAGCCCGATGACGGTATTGCACCGGGTGCAGAGGAGCGCTCGGACGCACTTGCCGCACGACTTCTTCCCCGGGCAGCAGCGGTGGTCGTGGTCGACCGAGAGCCGACGGATCGTCCCGTGTTGCGAATAGGCGGTTTCAGGTTGCCGGCAGATGGCGCAGGCGTGCCCCTGCTTCTCGAGCATTGCGACGTAACGAGCGATGGGCAATCCGTAGTCCCGCGCTCGCTTGGCCCCAGCGTGGCACTCACGGCACCGGTAAAAGAGACCATCTGGCGAAGTGCCGCTGCGGAAGAAAGCGGCGCGGGGGAGTTCTTCGCGGCATAGGCCGCACCATTTGTGGCCCGGCTTGGCTGCTCGGGGAGGCGTGAAGCGTTGCGGCGCGGATGTGCCGATCACGCCGTGTCGGCGCAGCCGGTGATAGTGCATTTGGCAAAGGCCCACTACGGAATGGCGCGCCGGACGGTCGCATCCCGCCGCAGAGCAGGTTGGTCTCTGAGTCGGGTCGCCCCAGTGAACTTGTCGTAGACGGTGCCCCTGACAGAGTCCCGTTCCCGTGGCTGGGGTCGAACATCCAGGGATACGGCAGGCTGGCCGTCTGTGTTCGTCGGGGGACCCGTGAAGACGGACGCGTTGGTAGTGCTTAGGGCACCAGCCGTTCGTCTTGACGATAGACCGGCATCCTTCCGCTTGGCATTCAACCTGTGCCCTGGGGTGGCGGCGTGGGCCTCCCCCGAGCGGGTCCCCGTATTTGGACCAGCGCTCGTAGTGAGCTGCACACCAGCCTCGGGCCAAGTGTGGTCTTGCACATCCTTCGATCGAGCACGCGCGCATACGGCGAGCATAGCTCCGTTAGTGAGGGGAACATGACACCTGATGTGGACGACACCAGCGAGTTCGTCGACATAACCCCGACGCGCGTTGACGCTGTGGGCACCCCGGCCAACGGGATCGGCTTCCTTCTTTTGAAGGCCGCCGACCCCGCGGCGCTTGTGAAGTCCTTTGTCGACGGCCTGTGCGGGGTGTCTGGGTGCGAGGTGTGCCACGAGCGCTACATCGCGCTCAAGGAGACGCCCGGCTTCGTGGAGAAGGCACGCCTTGACGCCAAGGAGCGCCGAGCGGTCCCCACTGATGAGTTCGCCTTCCCGAAAGAGCGTAAGGAGCCCCTGAACGACGAGGGCCACGTGCGCGCCGCCATCGGCCGCTTCGACGAGGTTCAAGGAGTC
>JAJZJY010000239.1 GCA_021809885.1 Actinomycetes bacterium | reverse complement strand
GGCATGGGCCACCGTCGGCACGCTGCCGTCACGATGCATGAGATGCAAGCCACCCGACCAAGGCCGGGACTCGGGTGCGTCGCCGACGTCTGATCCTCGCGAGGGTGCCCCGAGGCTCACCTGGAGTTCCTGAGACGCTGTTGAGCGTCGCTCTGCCTGGTGATGTAGAGCGACGCTCAACAGTCGGGAAAAGCAGGCGCAGATCCTCGGGGGCGAGTGGTGGCTCGATGAGTCGATTTTCAAGGGGCTCGGAATCACGGGGCAGTGGACTGCCGCCGACACGACCTACCACGGCGGACTTACTTATGATCCGAAGTCGCATCAAGCCTGCATAGTGAAGGTCGACAAGAAGGGCGTGAGTCTCTCGAAGTTCCGTACCTACTTCACCATTCCATGGTCGGAGGTCACCGCACTCGAAGTCGAGGGCCCAGACCAGGCGGCGCAGCGATTCACTGCGACGCGCTTGGTTCTGCTGGGGCCACTCGGCCTTGCATTCAAGAAGTCGAAGAAGACGACCGTCATCCTGGTGTCAACAAGATCAGGCGATCAAGCGGTCTTTGAGACGAAGAAGTACCAGACGCATGAGGTGAAGCCGAAGCTTCAGGCCATCATCAACAAAATCCAGCAAGCGAACCCTGAGCCACCAGAGGCGGTGCTCACGCTTGAAGAACCTGCTCCACCGGCACTCCCGGTCAGTGCTCCAGATGAGATCACCAAGCTGGTCGCCCTTCGTGACTCGGGTGCCATCACCGACGAGGAGTTCACGCCTACAAGGACAATCTCTTGCCTGAGGGGCAGCAACGCAGGAACCGATTGAATCGGGAGCGGTTCCGACTTGGGCGACGGGACGAGTGGCGGAGATGAGCGACGCCTCCCGAATGGCCCCGCCAGCAACCAGTGTCGCTGGCCGTCGCACGATGTTCTCGTTGAGCTACCGGGTCACCACGGACGATCACCAGAGGTGCCCCATACCATCGGTTCGCTGCGTGCCTCATGCCGCCCAACGCCCAGCGTGCTTGCAGATCGCGAGCGCACCTGACGTGCCGTTCTGCTCGCCTCAGTCGTTCTCTCCGGCCGCGTTATGGCGTGTTCGTTCTGCGCGCCCCTACCGGCACATATGGGTCGCCAGGGCGGGGTGTGGGGCCCGCGCCTTCTGGGACGGCCGGGCCCTCGGCCAGGGCGAGCCGAGCGATGCCCGTTCGGTGCAGGATCCAGGGGCTGGGCGGCCATAGCGCGGACGTCGTGGTGCGCTCCTGGATGGCGAGAACTGCGGATTGTCGGCGCTCTGGGTGGCGGCCGAGCGTGAATCGAGAGGAAGGGTAGAGTTGTACTGCCAACAGGAGTACATTGCTGTTATGCCCGAGAGCCGTTCCGAACGGCTGCAGCTACGCATCTCGCCGCTCCAGCGGGAGATCCTCACGGCTGCCGCCGAAGCACAGCATCAGACGCTGACTGACTACGTGGTCTCCCATGCTGTCCAAGCGGCCAAGCAGGACCTGGCCGACCGTCGGTTCTTCGGGATCGATGATGCGGCCTGGACGGAGTTCAACGCACTCCTCGAGCGGCCGGCTGAGCATAAGCCCAAGCTCGAGAAGCTCCTGTCGCAGCCGGGGCCCTGGGTCAAATAGGTGGCCCGCCGGCGCTGGCATCGGCCTACGCCCCTCACGTCGAGGCACATCCTGGCCGGATTCTCCTGCGGCAAGCCGGAGCTCGATGAGTGGCTGCTCAAGCGTGCGCTGACGAATCAAGCCAACGGAGCGACCAAGACACACGTCGTCGAAGCGGACGGCCGAGTCGTCGGCTAGTTCGCACTGGCAAGCATCGCAATCGCTCACCAGGACGTCAAAGGACGCGTCCGGCGGAACATGCCGAACCCGATCCCGGCTGTCCTGCTGGCCCGCTTCGCGATCGACCGGAAGCACCAGGGCCAAGGGCTGGGATCAGCGATGCTCGCCGCAGCCATAGAGACCGCCCGGGAGGCAGCCGAGCGCATCGGCATCGCCTGCATGATCGTCCACGCCAAAGACGAGGACGCCCGCAACTTCTATCTCCACTACGAGTTCGAACCTTCCCCCACGGACTCGATGCACCTGATCCTGCTCTTCAAGGACCTGCCGCCCAAGGGCTGAGAATCGTCGCTTGCCTGACGCCAAAGCTCGCCCGCCGGCAGGTCCGCGGGCTCAGTTTGCAGTCGAGTGAGCATTCGCGTACCCAGGATGTGCCGAGAAGCGACGTCGCAGAATGCACACGCGAGAATCCAGGGTCAGAGGTGGCGAAGTCGAAGCCGCACGGCACCTCGGGCGTGCTGTCGGTGCCCCAGAACGTCAGCGCAGAACACGCGCGCCTTGGTGCCATCGAGCGCCGGCCCGAAGGGGTCGAGACCCAGATGAGCTCGGTCGCTGAAGTCGGGTCTGTCCGGCTGAGCGGGTGTCGCCGGAGGAATAAGAAACCCAACGACTGTTGGTAGCCTCTATGGGCGTGAAGTGTTGGCGGGCCCGCTCTGTCCAGGTGATGGCCGCTCTTGGCCTGACAGTAGCGGTGATGGGCTGCCGAACTGGCCTCGGGCCGAACTCCGGAATCTTCACCTTCGTCGTTATTGGACGGGCCTCTAACGCGGCCGGGACCTGTGTAGTCACGTCCTACCGCGGTCCCTACAGCAGGAACGGCATGCTCTGTACGGGAACGAGACTGGGCGTCACCGGTCATTGCGTGTCCTTCTCGGTATCCAACTTCAACGCTGCCCACTCCGACGAACCCTCGGTCGGCAGGATCACAGTCCTGGATGAAGCGAACTGCAACGCGGCGGGTCGATGACGCCGACCAAGTATTCAATCGCGCCGGGCCACCCGGGGCCGCGCAAAGTGTCCCCGAACATGCGGACTGACATCGGGCCGTGGGTGTCCTCTAACGCCGGTCGTGTGACAGTCTCCCGCTACGGCACATCGAGGGCGTGGGCGCAGAGGGGTAATGGGACAGGTGAAGGCGTCGGTAGGGGCGTGTCTGGAACGAGTGCCAGGGTGCGCTATGTCATCTTGCGACTGGAACCCCGCACGTCCTGCGTGCTGGTTCGGCGCCTGAGTTTCCTCGCGGACTCACATGCCCAGGCGGCGTGCGAGCTCGTTGGGGATGGACTCAGGGGCTGGACTCGGGGGCGAGGTCGGGGGAGGCCATGCGCCGCAGTGCTCCCAGAACCAGCGAGCCCGGACGTCAAGTCGGCGGTCGGTACTGGATCGACAGACGGTCGAAGATGAAGGCATAGACGTCCGCGAGCTCCGCGACGCTCTCGTCGAGCGGCTCGCCGATTCCGTGTCCGGTCGCCTTCATCCGCAGGAGGATTGGTTCGGGGCCGGCCGTCGCCGCCTGCAGGCGCGCGGCCATCTTCTTGGGATGGTAGGCATCGACCCGCGGGTCGAACTCTCCCCCGGTCAGCAACGTCGCCGGGTAGGCGACCCCGTCTTGGACGTGATGATAGGGCGAGTACGCGTGCAGGACCTGGAACTGGGCGGGGTCGTTCACCGAGCCGTACTCCGTGACGTTGAAGGCGCCGTTCGGGTGCAGCTCCACCCGCAGCATGTCCATCACCGGAACGAGCGCGACCACGGCGCGGGCGATGTCCGGATGCTGGGTGAGGACGGCGCCCATCAGCAGCCCCCCGTTCGACCCCCCCATGAGCGCCAGCCTTGTCGTGGTGGTGACACCGGTCTCGACGAGGTGGCGTGCACAGGCGGCGAAGTCGTCGAAGACTTGCTGCTTGGAGGTGAGGCTGCCCTGCTCGTGCCACTCCTCGCCGTACTCTCCCCCGCCCCGGATGTTCGCCACCGCGAGCACCGCTTCCTGTTCGAGCCACGGCAACCACGTGGAGTCGAAGGACGGCTTCAGCGAAATGCCCAGGGATACTTGGTCATGCGAGTAATCCTCCACCCGGGGGCCGCGCTGTTCCTGGCCGGCGCCGAGAGTTTCTTGCGGGCGGATCCATTCAGCGCCAATGTCATCGCCGTCGTCGCTGGCCGTATCGCCGTGGGCGCGCAACCCGACAGCGACAACTACCTGTGGGCCAGTGTCGACGACGGGGACGGCCGGGTGCTCGGGGTGGCGATGCAGACCCCGCCGCATGCTCTGTTCGTGTCTCGCATGCCCGCCGAGGCGGCAGCTGCCCTGGCCGGCGCGCTCGCCGACGCGGGCCGTGACCTGCCCGGGGTCAACGGGGCCGTCGGCTCGACCGCGGCGTTCGCGCAGGCCTGGAGCGGTCGTGGCGGACAGATCTCAAAGGTGGTCACCGCCATGCGCCTGTACCGGCTTGGCGAACTGGTCCGCCCGGCCGGTGTGCCTGGCGCGCCGGCCTTGGCTACTGCGCCCGACAACGTCGAACTGGTCGCGGACTGGCTCGCCGCGTTCCACGACGAGGCGACGCCGCGCGCGCCGGTCCAGGACTGGCGGGCTTTCGCCGGGCGGCGGATTGCCGCCGGGCAGGTCCACCTGTGGCACGACGCTGGCGCACCAGTCGCCCTTGCCGCTGTGAGTGCTCCAGCCGCCGGGGTGGCGAGAGTCGGGCCTGTCTACACCCCTCCCGGCAAGCGCCGACGAGGTTACGGCGCGGCGGTGACCGCCGCAGCCACCGCGGCCGCGCTGAGGGGTGGAGCCGAGCACGTCACCCTCTATAGCGACCTCGCCAACCCGACGTCGAACTCCATCTACCAAGCCATCGGGTACCGGCCCGACCACGACGCCGAGGAACGCTCCTTCCAGGGACCATGAGGGCGCCCAAGGTCCGACCGCGAGGCAATCGGTCAGCGGACTTGTCGGGTCTGGCAGACTCCGGTGCCGTGACCGAGCTTGCGCCTGTGTTCGCGACTGATGAGGCGACGGCACTGTACTACGAGCAGCGCGCCGGGGAATACGACGAGTGGTACCGGGGCGAGGGGCTCGTTGCCGCCCGGGAGCGGCCCGGATGGGACCGGGCGGTCGAGGAGCTGGTGGCGCTGGTGAGGGGCCTACCGCCGGCGCGCACCGTGGATGTGGCATGCGGCACGGGCTTTCTGAGCGGGCACCTACGCGGAGTCGTCGTCGGGGTCGACCAGAGCGCCTCGATGGTTGGCCTGGCCCGTTCCTGCGTGACTGGCAGGCTTGTGATGGTAGGTGACGCCTTGAAGCTGGCGGTGGCCGACGGGTCGTTCGACCGGGTGTTCACCGGCCATTTCTTCGGACATCTGCCGCCGGCGGAGCAGACCGTCTTTCTCGCCGAGGCGCGCCGGGTCGCCGGACAGCTGGTGGTGGTCGACTCGGCCCGTCGACCCGGGCTGCCCCCGGAGCAGTGGCAGGAACGGGTCCTCAACGACGGGTCCCGCCACCTCGTCTACAAGCGTTACCTAACCGCGGCCGGGCTCGCCGAGGAGATCGGCGGCCAGGTGCTCCTGGACAGCGAGTGGTTCGTCGCCGCCCTGGTGTCGTGGTGAACCTCGAGCCGAGTCGGGGTCGTGCGCTCGCCTCGGGGCGAGCCGGTTGACGACGATTGGGACAGCGTGGTGGCGACCGTCACCTTGAACTCCGGCCGGTTCTCGCCTGACACACTGGCCGGCCTGGACGGGTCCGCCCACCACCTTGAGGTCGCCCACGCTTCGAACGCGTGCATATTTCCGGCCGCCACCCGACAGGCAACCCTGACTGGTCGGGGATGGGGATCTTTGCCCAGTGGGAAAGCGCCCGACCCACCAAGATCGGTATGTCGCGCTCTGCCGGCTGTTACCGGCCTCTTTATCTAGCAACGACTGTGGGGTAGTCGGCGAGGATCTTTGAGGACGGTTTGACTCGGCAGCGTACATGACGATGGCAAACGAACTGGTCGTGGCGATCACGTGGGCGTGCCGGTACTCAGTGAGGACGTACGCGTCTTTCGGCCGCGAGGTGCCTGCGCCGCGGCCGGCGTGCATCGGTTGCGACAAGCAGATGGCCTTCGACGGCTCGTAGCCCCGCCAGGTTCGCGAGGCCGGTACCGTCCACCGGATTTTCGTTCGCCGGGTCCGCTGCCGGCGTTGCGGTATCGGAGACGCGTTGCTCCCGGACTTTGTGCTGAGGAAGCGCCCGGACAGCGCCGTTTCAGTTGGCGCAGCGGTCATCGCCCCTGCTGGCCACGCACTCGACGATAGGGTGCTGGCCCTCGACCAGGAGGTGCCCGAACGCACGGTACGGTCCTGGCGGCAACGTTTCTCTGAGCAGGCCGACGAGCTCACGGCGCGGTTCTCCGCGCTTTGCGTCGAGTGGGGCGGGCTCGTGCCGAGATACCCGCCGACCCCAGTAGAACGTGCGCTCGTCACGATCAAGGCGGTGTGGCAGAGGGCGAGACGCCGCTTTGAGCACGTCCCGGCGCCATGGTCCCCCGCCAACCTCATCGTCGGCAGCCAGCTCCTGTCAAGCCGCGTAGATCTGCCGTGGCCGATCGTTCCCAGCATGATCGGGAGGTCTCGCGGCCCCTGAGCAGGAGCGATGGCGACTCGGAACGACCGCTTCCACGAAGGCCGCTCCGCTCCGGCGAAGTCGGCAAAACCAGTCGGCAATCCCAAATGCAGCTTGGCCACACTCCTCGGCGCTCGGGGACAGCTCCGTGAGCACGGCGGCCGCGGACCGTGTGCATCGAAAGCAGGCGAAGTGGCGTCGCCTAGACCTGCCAAAGCATTGTCAGATAATCCAGCCGGTAACAGCCGGCTGATCGACCTCGAAGGGCTCACCGTCACCGTGCAGGACATCGATGCCATCGACGGCACCGCGATCCTAGACGTCAAGCCCTCCATCGCCGAGTTCGGCCCCGCTGGGAGCTCCACCAGCCGGCCCGGACGTACCAGCTCATGGAGGCTACTGGAACACAATCAGTGTGCTCGAGCCAATGGCTTGCGGGAACGCCCAAGGTCACAGCCCCCCAAAGGACCGGTCGTGGCGTAGAACCCGCCCGCTCAGGGAAACCTATCTGCTACAGCCTGCCCGACACGGCG
>JAJZJY010000238.1 GCA_021809885.1 Actinomycetes bacterium | reverse complement strand
AAGCCCCGCCACCACAGCTTGGACAGCCCCTCGGTCTGGGGCAGGGCATGGCACACGAGCGCCAGCGGGGCGGCCACCACGAGCAGGATCACGAGGGCGAGGCGGATGACGTAGGTGGCGAGCAGCACCACGGCCAAGACGGCGACCACCGCGCCCAAGAGCACCAAGAAGATGCCGCCGCTCGCCAGGGAGCCGAGGACCAGCTGGCGCAGCACGGTCGAGGCCTGGGCGGGGCCGACGCCCTGGCCCACGAGGGCCTTCGAGAACGAGTCGGCGGTCGAGATCGCCAGGCCGGACACCGAGAGGCTGGCGTTGAGCGCGACGGCGGCCACCACGATGCGGGGCAGGACGTCCTTTACGGCGGTGCGGGTCTGGACCGTCTCGTGCCCCATTACGATCGCCCCGCCGACCAAGACGAACAGCACCAGGCAGGCGTCGGCGATCCCCGCCGCCATGCGCCACAGCTGGCCGACCCGGCTCTGGTCGGTGACGTTCGGGGTGGCGAGCAGGGTGTGGCCCATGACGTCGAGCACCGGGTTCAAGGCGTCGGTGACCACGCCTCGGAACCAGCCGTCGAGGGCCGCTTCGATCTGGCCGGGGATGTCGAACAGCCCCGGGGACGCCTGGCTGCCGGTGCCGACTGTCCCCCCGCTCCCTGCCGCAGGCGTGCTCGGCGCCCCGGTCGGGGTCGGGCCGACCTGGATCGGCTCGGGTCCACCGTTGCCAGAGCTCCCGCCGTTGCCCGACGCGGTCAGGATGGCGGTGGCGGTCGGGTGGGCGCGGGTGGGGCTGGCCGATGCAGGGCGGGCGAAGAGGGCGACGGCGGCTGCGAGCACCGGGGCGGCTACCACCGCCATGAGCACCCGGCGCCGCCAACGGCGCCGCCGTGGCGCGGCGAGGGCGGTCTCGTTGAGGTCGACGGCGCCGGTCATTTGAACAGCGAGGCCAGGATCGACACCAGCAGCGGGGCGAGGGCGGCCAGGGCGTAACCGATGGCGGCGGACTTGAGGGCGGTCTTGGCCTTCTCCACCTGGCCGGGGTCGCCGCCCGCGGTCAGGTAGCGCAGCCCGCCGAGGGTCAGGAACAGGGTGGCGACGGCGGCCAGGATGCCGACCAGCCAGTTGCGCAGGTTGTCGATGACCGATGTGAGGCTGGCCGCGCTCCCTGTCGCGGCGAAGGCCGGCGGGGCGAAGACGACCAGCAGGCCGACGGCGAGCACAACGGTGACGAGCACGACGGTGGGCAGGTGGCGGCGCAGTCGGGTGCTTCGTGACGTGGGAACCTCCTCGGGGTCGGGGTGCGAGCGACGGGGTCGGCCCGAGCGGCGCGGGCGGATCGGAAAGGGCACTGCTCACCTCCTGGTGTCAGCTGGCGGTTGGCACGCCGCCGGCCGCCGATCGGTGGCCCGCTTCGCTTCGGGCCGACCCTCACCCCCCAAATAGGGGGTCGAGGGCCGAAACCGGACAGCAGAATTTCCCGGCTCGCCAGAATTTCCGCGTCTGCCGTCTGAGTCGCCCTCGGCGTCGCCTTCGGGCTCCTTGGCGCGCCGGGGCATCGGCGGACCGCCCAGCCAGGCGACGACCTTCGTCTCGGCCCGGCGGCGGCGGTGGCGGACCGACTCGGCGACCAGCCCCAGCGCAGAGGCGGCCTGGGCGAGGCTCATCTCCCCGAGGCGGGTCTCGGCGATGAGGGCCGCGTCGCGGGCCTCGATCACGCCCTGTTCGACCGCCTCGGCGAGGACCAGGTCGGGATGGCCGTAGGGGCGGGCGGGCACCTCGGGGGCGGGGTGCCGTCCGGGGCGGCCCACCTGGGCCAGCTCCTTGGCCACCAGCCCCTTGGCCCGGTCGCGGGCCAGCCAGATCAGCCGGGCGGCCAGGCGACGGCTGCGGCGGGGATCGGTCTTGGCGATCCCCTCCACCAGGCCGGCCAGTGCCTCGGCCTCGATGTCGGCCGCCTTCTCCGGGCAGACGTCGCAGAGCGCCGAGGTGGCTCGGCGCAGCCCGAACACGAGCACCCCGGCCAGCCCGACGGTCCATCTGCCGCCCTCGGCGCGAGCCCGCTCCAAGAGGACGGCGACCGCCGCGTTGCGGACCCGGTAACCGGTCGAGGGGTGCAACAAGATGGCCCGCAGCTCGGTGAGCGGGACCGCCCGGCGGGGGAGGCCAGCCACCGCCCCGGACTCCAGGGTGAGGGGCCGGGGCTCGGTGCACAGCGCCTCGAAGGCGGCCTCCAAGGTGTCGAACGGGCTCTGATGGGTGGGGGTGATCATGGGCGGCTCCTCTCGTTGGGAGCCGCCATCGCGCCCGAGGAACTACTGCACGATTGCTTCACGCAGGCGCCCGATCGCCTGCCTCTCGGCTACTGCACGCGTGCAGTAGCCGAGACGGGGTCAGCCGGGGCGTCAGCGTCGTCGCAGGTGGGTGCTACTTCACGGCGCCGTGGACCGACGGAGCGCACGTCGGGAGCGAACCCCGGCGCGACGCCGAGATTTTTTTCCGGACAACCCCTGCCAGGGCTGTCGCGTGCCATTCCCGGGGCGGCTACTGCAGCCGTGCAGTAGGGCGACTTCAGCCGTGCAGCAGCCGCCCCGGCCGCGGCCGGGCTCAGCTGCCCGTGGGGCGGTAGCGGCGGGGCGAGGTTTGCACCAGGCGCACCCTGCCCTCTTCTTCGAGGCGCTGGAGGGCGTTGCCGACCGCCCCCGAGGACTTGCCCCCGAGCCCCTTGGCGATGGCCGTCGGTCCGAGGCCGTCGCGCCCCGAGCCGTCCTCGGCGTGGGTCACGAGGTACGCCAGGACCAGGTCCCGCAAGGCGCCCTTCCCCAGCCGGCCGGCAGCCGCCTCGACGGGCTCGGCGCCGTCATCGGCGGGCGGGGTGACAGGGCCCCCGCTGGCGGGCGGGATGTCCGGGGCGTCGGGCTCGACCCGCTGCCAGCGGTCGGCCAGCCGGCGGCCACCCTCACGCCCGCCGGGGGTTCGGCGGGCGGTGCCGGCCTGCTCCAGGGTGGCGAGAGCCTTGTTCGCGGTCGACCGGCCGATACCGGCCACCTCGGCCAGTCGGGCGGCGGTCGCCCCGGGGTGGGCCGACAGGGCGGCGCCGATGGCGTCGGCAGGGGTGAGAGTGGTGGAGGTCGTGGTGGCCATGACCTGGTCCTTTCGCTGGTTGGGGCAACGCCCACGAGGAGCTACCTCCACCTCCCGGGCCACCTCAAGGCCATTGCCGGAAAAAACCGGTGTCCGGAAACGAGCCTCGGACCCCTATTTGGGGGCTGGCACGCCTCCGGTCGTGGGCCGCCCATGGCCACGACCCCATCCCCCCGCACCCCCACTCACCGTCGCAGCGACCCGGTGCCCCTGGCCGTCTGGCCGGCGGCCCAGACCACCGCCCAGTACCAACGCGCCGGCCGCTACCACCCGGGCTGTACGGCGCATCCGGGCAAGATGCTCCCCGCTCTCGCCCGGCGCATCGTCGCCGAGTACTCGCGCCCCGGCGACCTCGTCGTCGACCCCCTCGCCGGCACCGGCACCACGCTGGTCGAAGCAGCCCTCCTCGGACGCCGTGCCATCGGCGTCGAGCTCGAAGCCCGCTGGGCCGACCTCGCACGGATCAACGCAGACCACGTCCTTGGTCCGAAGGACCGCCACCTGGTCGAGGTCCGCCAAGGCGACGCCACCAAGCTCGCCGAACTGCTCGGCGCCGATGCCGGCCGGGTCGATCTCGTCTGCACCTCACCGCCGTATGCCTGTGACGTCGGGAACCTCAACGTCGCCAACTGGGGGGCCGGACGCGACCTGTGCTCGGCGGCCGAACGGAACTACTCGGGAGACAAGGCCAACCTCGGCCACGCCCGCGGCGCCGCCTACGAGCAGGCGATGGCCAACATCTACGCCGCCTGCTTCGCCGTCCTGCGCCCCGGCGGGCTCCTGGCCGTCGTCACCAAGAACACCCGCAGGAAGGGCCGCACCCTCGACCTGGCCGGCCTGACCGTCGCCCTCGCCGAGGCGGCCGGGTTCACCTACCTCCAGCACGTCATCGCCCTGCACGCCGCCATCCGCGACGGCGACCTCGTCGCCCGCCCCTCGTTCTGGCAGCGCACCCAAGCCCATAAAGCCCGCACCCGAGGCGAACCGGCCCACCTCGTGGTCCACGAGGACGTCGAGGTGTTCTCAGCCGGCCCCGCCCAACTCGCCCCCACAACCCAGGAGACCGCCCATGCCCACTGACCTTCCCCTCTCGGTCTGGCGCAGCGCCCAACGCAACGCCCGCGCCCAGCGAGTAGGTCGCTACGTCGAGCTGTCCGGCACCCACCCCGCCCGGATGCTCCCCGCCATCGCGGCGCGCGCCATCGCCACCTACACGCAGCCTGGCGACCTCGTTCTCGACCCGCTCTGCGGCATCGGCACCACCCTCGTCGAAGCCGTCCACCTCGGGCGTGACGCCATCGGCGTCGAGTACGAGCAGACGTGGGCCGACGTCGCCTCTGGCAACGTGGCCCACGCCCGAACCCAAGGCGCCACCGGCCACGGCGAGATCATCTGCGGCGACGGCCGCCACACCGCCGGGCTCGTCGACCCCGCGGTGCGCGGGCTGGTCGCCCTCGTGCTCACCTCGCCCCCCTACGGGCCGTCCCTCCACGGACAGGTCAAGGCCGTCCCCGGACAGGGGGTGCGCAAGAGCCACGACCGCTACTCGACCGACCCGGCCAACCTGGCCCACGTCGGCCTCGCCGGCCTCCTCGACGCCATGCGGGTGATGCTCACCGGTGTCGCCATCCTGCTCCGGCCCGGCGGCATGGTCGTGATGACCGTGCGTCCGTGGTGGCGCAACGGCCGGCTCATCGACCTGCCCGGCATGCTCGCCCGGACCGGCGAAGCCGCCGGGCTCGTCCTCTACGAGCGCAACGTCGCCCTGCTCTGCGGACTGCGAGACGACCAGCTCGTACCCCGGGCGTCGTTCTTCGCCCTCGAACAGGTCCGCAAAGCCCGCGCCCGGGGCGTCCCCCGGCTCGTCACCGGCCATGAGGACCTGATCACGTGGAGGAAGGTGCCGAAGCAGTGAACGACGGCACCGCTTCAGGGAAGCCGCGGCCGATCGGCCGGCGGCACCCCGCAAGCGAGGTCCGACTGCTCCCGCCCACCTACCTCCCGATGACCCCCGAACAAAAGGAACGAGCCGTCGAGGCGCTCGCCGGTCTTCTCGCCGAAGCCGACCAACCCCGGGCGCGCGCCCGGCCGGCGCCTTGACAGGGTCATCGCGTCGAGGTCTCCTCTCGTCGCCCGGCCCACTCAGGGCGGATCGGAGGAACCCATGACCACCACCAAACGACGAGGTGCACCGGCCCCGGCTGCCACCTTGGGGGCCGGCGGCGGGGTCACCCGGGTCGCCTGCTACCTGCGCATCTCGACCGACGAGGAGCACCAGCCGTTCTCCCTCGGGGCGCAGGAGACCCGCCTCGGCGCGTTCGTCGCCAGCCAACCGGGTTGGGAGCACGTCAAGACCTACACCGACCAGTTCTCCGGCGCCTACGCCGAGCGGCCCGCCCTCGACCAGGCGCTGCGCGACGCCCGCCTCGGCCGCTACGACATCCTCCTCGTCTACCGCGTCGACCGCTTCGCCCGGTCATTGAAGGTCCTCGTCGGCCTGCTCGAAGAGCTGGAGCAGGCCGGGGTCGCCTTCCGGTCCGCCACCGAACCCATCGACACCTCCACCCCCACCGGGCGGATGCTCGTCCAACTCCTCGGCGTGTTCGCCGAATTCGAGCGGGCCACCATCATCGACCGCGTCGTGGCCGGCATGGAACGCAAGGCCGCCCGCGGCGGCTGGCCCGGCGGCGCCATCCCCTACGGGCTACGCCTCGACGACGACAAGCACCTCGCCATCGAACCCACCGAATTCCCCATCGTCGAACGCATCTTCACTCGTTACGGCATCGATCAGGCCGGCGCCGCCACCATCGCCTCAGAGCTCAACGCCGATGCCTGCCGGACCAGAAGCGGCCGGCGCTGGTCCCCCCAAGCCGTGCTGTTCATCCTCCGCAACCGCAGCTACCTCGGTGAGGTCACCTTCCGCGACGTCTGCCACCAACCCGACCAGTCACTTATCGACCCCGCCCTCTTCGAAAAGGCGCAGGCGTTGCTCGCCGAGCGCGGCGAGAGCTACGACCGCCGCATGACCCACGCCCACCCCGACTACCTGCTCACCGGGCTCATCACCTGCGGGCGGTGCGGACGGAACTACGTCGGGGTCGCCGCCGCCGGGCGAGGCCACCGCTACCGCTACTACGCCTGCTTCACCCGCCAGCGCTACGGCAAAGACGCCTGTGACGGAGAGCGCATCCGCGCCGATGTCCTCGAAGCCGCCGTCCTCGACGCCCTCGTCGACTTCTACGCCGACCCCGACCTCGTCGAACGCGCCGTCGCCGTCAAGACCGAACAGGTCGCAGCCACCACCCGCCTGCACCACGACGAGATCGACGCCACCACCGCCGAGCTGAAAAAGACCGAGGCCGCCATCGAGCGCTACATCCTCGCCTTCGAGGCTGGCAGCATCAGCGACGACATGTTCGGCCCGCGCGTACGCGACCTCGGGGAGCGTGCCCGCACCCTCAAGTCCCGCCTCATAGAGCTGGAAGAGGCGGCACACATCGCTGCCATGGACCCGCCCGCCCAAGCCGACCTCGACACCCTGCACGCCGAACTCCAAGAACTCATCCAGCATGGCTCCGATGCCCGGCGCAAAGCGGCCGCCCAAGCCTTCGTCCACCGCCTCGTCGTCCAAGCCCCCGGGATCATCCAACCCACGTACCTCATACGAGGTGACATCCCCACCAACCCGGCCGACAACCCAGACCAAACCGCACCCAGGTCGACGTCTCGCGCCGTGACAGATTTGGTGGAGACGATGGGACTCGAACCCACGACCCCCTGCTTGCAAAGCAGGTGCTCTAGCCGACTGAGCTACGTCCCCGAGGACCTCTGTGATCGCCGACGAGGCGTTCAGAGCGCGTC
>JAJZJY010000237.1 GCA_021809885.1 Actinomycetes bacterium | reverse complement strand
GGGGCGCCGGGTTCCGCGCCAGCGGCCGCCGGCGTGCCGCCGGGTCGCCTGGCCCTCCCGGGCCTGCTGGCGAGCCTCACGCCGCTCCCGCCAGCGCGACGCCGACGGCGTGTCCCAGCCACTGGCGGCGGCCTCGTGCGAGCTCACGCTGCGGGCGGCCGTCCTCGACCAGATGCGCTCGGCTCGGGCGGTGGCGCTCCCGGCGCTCAGCCGGCGGCGGGCCCCGACCCGGCGGCGCGAGGGTGGCACGTCGACGCTCGCCTGCCTCCACACCTTGACGAACCGCTGGCCGGCGGTGAGCAAGGTGAGGGCGAGCATCGCCCAGAGGAGAGGGACCAGCAGCACCCGGAAGGCGAGGCCGGCGCAGAGGACGACTACCCGCTCAGCCCGCTCCATGAGGCCGCCCTTGGCGTCCAAGCCGAGCGACTCGGCCTTGGCCCGCTGGTAGGAGATGAGCAGCGACGCACCGAGGACAGCCACAGGCAGGGCGAAGGCGTGGCCGCCGTGGCGGGACTGCAGGTACCACGCCACGCCGCCGAGGACGAGCGTGTCCGACACACGGTCGCTCACCGAGTCGAAGAACGCCCCGCGCACCGTGGCGCGGCCGGAGGCCTTGGCCAGCGCCCCGTCCAGCAGGTCCGGCACGGCGGAGAGGATCAGGAGGGCGAGGCCGACCAGCAGGTGCCCGGTGGCGACGGCGAGCGCGGTCGGCACCGCGAGCAGCAGCCCGGTGGCAGTGAGGACGTCAGGGGAGATCCCGGTCCGGACCAGCGCCACGCCAAACGGGCGAACGCATCGATCCACCCCCCGGCGGAACTTCCCGTCGAGCACTGATCCCACTCTCCTCGTCCGGCCGCGACGTGACCGGTCCCATCGACGGTACCACCGGTCGGCCGGAGGGCCGCTGCGTGGCGGCGCTCCCGGTCTCAGGCCGGCCAGGCGGCCCGCAGCTTGGCGGCGGAGACGCCGAGCGCCTCGGGCAGCACCCGCAGGTCGGCGACGGCCGTGGTGAAGTTGGTGTCCCCCGCCCAGCGCGGCAGGGCGTGGAAGTGGAGGTGGTCGGGCACGCCAGCGCCGGCGGCGCGCCCGAGGTTGGCCCCGACGTTGATGCCCTCCGGCCGGTAGGCCCCCTCCAGGGCGGCGACCGCCAGGCGCACGCCCTCCCACACTGCGGCGGACTCCTCGGCGTCGAGGCCGGCGAGCCGGCCGGCGTGGCGGACCGGCATCACCATCACGTGCCCGCTCGCGTACGGGTAGGCGTTGAGCAACGCCACGGCCCGCCCGGAGGGGTCCCGCCAGATGATGTGGGTCGCCTCGTCGGGCTCGCCGCTCGACAGGATGCGGCAGAAGACGCAGGCCCCGTCGTGGACATCCGCCCCGCCGGCGGTCGCACCTTCGATGTACGGCGAGCGCCAGCCCGCCCAGAGGCGCTCGAGCATCAGGCGCCGGTCGTGGCCAGGCGGCCGGCGACCTCGGCGCGTACGGCCTCGGAGAGCTCGGAGACCGCAACTCCTCTCCGGACCCGCTGCACCCCCCGGGTGTTGACCCCGACGGTGCCGGCGTCGACGTCCTCGTCGCCGGCGACGAGGACGTAGGGGACCTTCTCCAGCTTCGCCCGCCGCACCCGGGAGCCGAGCGTCTCGTCGGCGGACGCCACCCCGACGCGCAGCCCGTCGGCGCGCAGGCGGTCGGCCACCCGGTCGGCGTAGGCGTGGTGGTCCGACGTCACGGGAAGCACCCGGACCTGCTCGGGCGCGAGCCACGTCGGCAGCGCGCCGGCGTAGTGCTCGATCAGGATGGCGAAGAAGCGCTCGATCGACCCGAACAGCGCCCGGTGCACCATGTAGGGGCGGTGGCGTCCGTTGTCCGCCCCGACGTACTCCATGTCGAAGCGCTGCGGCATCTGCAGGTCCACCTGGAGCGTCGACACCTGCCAGCGGCGCCCGATGGCGTCGCGGACGTGGACGTCGATCTTGGGGGCGTAGAATGCACCTTCGCCTTCCGCCACGACGAACGGGATGCGTGCCGCCTCGAGGGCGGAGCGCAGGGCAGCGGTCGCCACCTCCCACTCCTCGGGATCGCCCACGTACTTCTCCGGCCGGGTGGACAGCTCGGCCTCGAAGTCGGCCAGGCCGAAGGTGCGCAGCAGCCGCAGCACGAAGGCGAGCAACGACGCCAGCTCGCCCTCCAGCTGGTCGCTGCTGCAGAAGATGTGGCTGTCGTCCTGGGTGAACCCCCGCGCCCGCAGCAGCCCGTTGAGCACGCCCGAGCGCTCGAAGCGGTAGACGGTGCCGAACTCGAACAGCCGCAGCGGCAACTCTCGGTAGGAGCGCTGCCGGGCCTTGTAGACGAGGATGTGCATCGGGCAGTTCATCGGCTTGGGGTAATAGGCCGATCCCTCGAGCTCCATCGGCGGGTACATGCCCTCGGCGTACCAGCCGAGGTGGCCGGAGATCTCCAGCAGCGCAGCCTTGGTGATGTGCGGCGTGTACACGAACTCGTAGCCGGCCGCCTCGTGCTCGGCCCGCGAGTAGTCCTCCATCAGCTTGCGCACGAGGCCGCCCTTGGGATGGAAGACCGGGAGGCCGCTGCCGATCTCGGGTGGGAAGTGGAACAAGTCGAGCTCGCTCCCGAGGCGCCGGTGGTCGCGCCTCTCGGCTTCCTCCAAGCGGTGCAGGTGCTCCCCGAGGGCGGCCTCGGACTCCCACGCCGTGCCGTAGATCCGCTGCAGCTGGGGCCGCTGCTCGTCCCCCCGCCAGTACGCCGCCGCCACCTTCAGCAGCTTGAAGTGGCCGAGCCGGGACGTCGACGGCACGTGCGGGCCGCGGCAGAGATCGACGAAGTCGGCCGTGTTGCGGTAGGCGGACACGGCGCCCTCGGCCGCGCCCTCACCGGCGTCGACGCCTTCGATGATCTCGCGCTTGTAGGGCTGGTCGGCGAACAGCTCGAGGCCCTCGGCGACGGTATGGTCCTCGCGGACGAACGGCTGGTCGGCGGCGACGATCTCCCGCATGCGCTCCTCGATGCGCCCCAGGTCCTCGTCGCTGAAGTGGGCCCCACCGGGCAACTCGAAGTCGTAGTAGAAGCCGTCCTCGATCGGCGGCCCGATGGCGTAGCGGGCGCCGGGCCACAGCTGGGTCACGGCCTGGGCCATGACATGCGCTGTCGAGTGCCGCAGGATCCGGCGGCCGGGCTCGGAGTCGGCGGTGACGACGGCAACCGTGGCGCCGTCGGCCAGGGGGCCGGTGAGGTCGACCGGCGCCCCGTCGACGAGGACGGCGACCGCCGACTCGGCGAGGCGCCGACCTACGGCTGCAGCCAGGTCGGCGCCCGTCGCGCCCGCTGGGAGCTCACGGCGGGCGCCGTCGGGCAGGGTGATCGTCATGGTGTCGGCCATCGGGTGGAGGTTACGGGCTCGCTCAGCCCACCTCGACGCCAATTAGGGCAGCAGCGGCCGACACGCCGTCCCCCGCGCCGGCGGCGGCGTCGATCGCCGCCAGGGCCCCTGGCGTGTCCAGGTCGTCGTCGAGCGCCGCCCGCACCTCGGCGAGGGCGCCGTCGCCGGCGCCGGCCCATCGCCAGCGCTCCAGGCGGGCGGCGGCGGCGTGCACGAGGCCGGGGGTCCACTCCCAGCTGTTCCGGTACCGGTGGGCGAGCACGGCCAGGCGGATCACTGCCGGCTCCCACTCCTTGCGCAGGTCGTGGACGAAGACGAGGTTGCCGAGGGACTTGGACATCTTGGCGCCGCCCAGGCGGACCATGCCCTGGTGCATCCAGTGCCGCACGAACGTCTCCCCCGTCGCCGCCTCCGACTGGGCGGCCTCGCACTCGTGGTGCGGGAAGACGAGGTCGCTGCCCCCTCCGTGGAGGTCGATGGTATCGCCGAGCTCGCGCATGGCGAGGGCCGAGCACTCGATGTGCCAGCCGGGCCGGCCCGGTCCCCACAGCGAGTCCCACGCCGGCTCGTCCGGCGCCGAGGGCTGCCACAGGACGAAGTCGAGCGGGTCCCGCTTGTGGGGGTCGTCGGGGTTGCCGCCCCGCTCGGCGGCGAGAGCGAGCATCGTGTCGCGGTCGTAGTGGCTCACCTGGCCGAACCGCTCGTAGCTGGACACGTCGAAGTACACCGCTCCCCCGGCCCGGTAGGCGTGGCCCGACTCGAGCACCCTGCCGATGAAGCCCAGGATGTCGGGGATGGCCGAGGTGGCTCGCGGCTCCGACCAGCTCGGGACCATCCCGAGGGCGGCCATGTTCTCGTCGAAGCGGGCCGTCTCCTCGGCGGCCAGGTCGAGGTAGTGGACGCCGAGCTGGCGGGCCTTGCGCAGGATGTCGTCGTCCACGTCGGTGACGTTGCGCACGCAGCGCGTCTCGTGACCGCGATCACGCATGCGCCGCTGCAGCACGTCGTAGGTGAGGTAGGTGGCGGCGTGGCCGACGTGGGCGGCGTCGTAGGGCGTGATCCCGCAGGTGTACATGGTGACGTCCGGGCCCACGTCGAACGGCACCACCGCCTGGCGGGCGGTGTCGTAGAGCCGCATGGCCCCCTCAGCCACGGCGGAGCTCAGTCACGGTGCAGCCCCGTCAGGCGGATCGAGGCGTGCGCCTTGTAGCGGATGTTGATGCCCACCAGCGTGGCCGTGAGCGCTTCTACCGCGGCGGCGTTGGCCAGGTTGCCGGCGTCGACTCCCCGCAGGCCGGGGAGGCGGTCGACCAGCGCCACGACCTCCCTGGCGTCGGCCCTGCGCTCGGCGACCACGAGGACGTCGGCGTCGAGGGGACGGTCGAGATCGCTCCAGGGGCCGGCCGGCAGGTTGTGGAAGGCGCCGACCACGCGCGAGCCTGCCAGCGCCAGGGCCACCGCCGCGGTCACCGATCCGGTGGGCGGCACCAGAGGGACGACGTAGCGCCCCCATTTCGCCAGGGCGTTGACCATCGAGATGACGAGCCGGCCGCCGAGGTCCCCGGCGAGGTCGTCGAGCGTGGCGCCCACCCCCTCCCACGGCGTCGCCAGGACCACCACGTCGGCTTCGCACGCGTCCCGGTTGACGCCGGCCACCAGGTCGAGGTCCCGTCCCGGCCAGCGCTCACGGAGCTCGGCAACGGTCGCCGCTGCCCGCTCCTCGGAGCGCGAGCCGACCACGACCCGCTCGCCGATGGCGGCGAACTGCGCCGCTACTGCCCTTCCTGCCGGGCCGGTCGCCCCGATCACTCCGATGCGCATGGAGAGAGACTTGCATGCCCCGGCCCGCACGGTCGACTGCACCACTACGGTCGGCTGCCGTGACCGCCGCCGTCATCGGCCTCGCCGTGTGCGTGGTCCTCCTCGCTGCCCTCGTCGCGGCTCTCCTGCGGCGGGTCACGCAGCTTCGGGCCCGGATCGAGCCACTCGCGGCGTCGGCCCGCCCGGCCCCTCCCCGCCCCCGTGAGCCGCTCGTCGGCGCGTGCGCGCCTCTGGTGTCAGGCGTCGACCCGCAGGGCCGGCCGGCCGCCGCCGGCCCCGAGCCCGGGCAGCGGCTGCTGCTGGCCTTCCTGACCGGGAGCTGCGAACCCTGCCGTGCCCTCTGGGCGCCTCTCTCCGAGGGCCACCGGCCCGGACTGCCGGCGGTGGCCGTGACCCCGAGCCCGACGACCGAGAGCAGCCGCGCTGTCGCGGCGCTCGCCGGCGACGGCGTCCCCGTCGTCATGAGCAGCGAGGCCTGGCTCGCCTACAGGGTTCGCGGCGCGCCGTGGCTGGTGGTGGTCCGCGACGGCGCCGTCGTCGCCGAGGGCCGGGCGGAGTCGTGGGAGGAGTTGGTCGCCCTCGTCACCCCGGCCCCCCGAAGGCGATGAACCGCTCGTAGCGGCGGGCCGTCGCTGCCACCCAGGCCGGCTGCGGCGTCACGACCGGGCCGTAGGCGGCCCATCGGCTGGCACCTTCGATGTCCACCTCCAGGCCGGAGGCCAGGCGGGCCAGGTACGCGGCGGCGAGGGCGGCGCCCTCCGGGACGGCGACCGGCTCGACCACGGCACCGGTGACGTCGGCGATGGCCTGGAGCCACGGCCGCGACGAGACACCTCCCCCGGTGGCGACGATCCTGGCCGGCAGCGGGCCGGACCGCTCGAGCAGCGACCGCACCACGAAGGCGGACGCCTCGAGGGCCGCTCGCCGCAGTTCGGCCGGTCCCTGCGTCAGGTCTACGTCCCGCAACTCGCCCCGCCGGGACGGGTCGTGCCCGGGGGCCCGCTCGCCCCGTACGTGCGGCCACCACACCGGGACCCGCTGCGGCGCCGCCAGCGCCGGGTCGCCGGACGCCAGTGCCCGTTCGGCCCAGTCCAGCCACAGCCCGCCGGCGTTGCTCGCCCCGCCGACGAACCAGCGGCCGTCGAGCCGTGGCCCGTTGAGGACCCCCGGAGCCTCAGCCGGCGTGGCGCGGGCCGACCACACGACCAGCGTCGACCCGAGCACCACCAGTGCGTCGCCGTCGTCGACCGGGCCGGCGACGAGCTGCTCACAGAAGGCGTCCACGGAGCCGGTTGCGAGCACCGCCCCCGACGCCGGCCCTTCGGTGACGGCACCGACGGGCTCCCCGAGGCCGGCGACGGCAGGGAGCTGGCGGGCGGTCGCACCGGCGGCGGCGCAGGCCACCTCGTCCCAGCCGTCGAGCGAGTACAGCGGCCCCATGCTCATGGCCGTGGCGAAGTCCACGACACCCGGGCCCCCGAGCCCACGGATGGCGACCGCCTGCGCCGGCCAGTACCCCGCAGCCGCCGGGTGCGCAGCGGCCATCCACCGCAGCATTTCGGAGGCCTCCGGCGAAGCGGTCGGGTCGCCTCCGCGGTACGGGCCGAGGGGACGACCACGCTCGTCGTCGTAGAGGATCCCCCTTTCGGCGGGGAAGCCGTCGGCGTCGACGGCAGACAGCGCCGGCACCAGCGCCGCCACGGCCACGGCGACCGGGCTCACCCCGAGCGCGGCGACCGCCCGCTGCGGGCCGCGCACCCACGCCGCCACCGGATCGTGCTCGAGGCGGCC
>JAJZJY010000236.1 GCA_021809885.1 Actinomycetes bacterium | reverse complement strand
CGCGCGGGGTGCCCAAGGTGCTCTTGGTCGACCACGGCTCCGCCTATCGCGACGCCCAGCTCCACCGGGCCTGTGCGGTCTTGGGCATCCGCCTGGTCCACGCCCGGCCCTACACGCCGACCACGAAGGCGTTGGCTTCACACTGCACCTCCTGGGTTGCTTTCGGATAGAGATAGCGGACTGAGCTCGCCGGCGCTGTGAGAGCCGTGTGCCGCGTTCATCTGAACACGACCAACTCGGGGCCGACGAGCTCTTCGACCGCGACAGGAGCGTCGCATTCGGGGCAGCATCCGCCGACTCCGACTCGACGAGCGAACGTCCCGCAGTCCTCGCAGCGCTGTTCGCCGAGCGCTCGGCTGCCGCAGCCGTCGCATTCGTAGACGGTGTGGGGACGCCGTGGTTTGGGCGCGGCGATCACGACCGGTGGTGAGCTGGTGTGCTTGCGGCGACGGTAGGCGAGGGATCGGCAGGCGTCGGAGCACCACCGTTGGCGGCCGGCCGGGGGGAACGAGCTTCCGCAGGCGGGACAGGTGATCGTGACGGGATCGTGACGTGACGGGCTGGTGGGGCCGTCGTCATTCATCGGGGCCTCCTGGGTCGGGGTGGTCGGCGGGTCTGGGGGCGTCGGGGTGTGGCGGCGACGACGCCTTGGCGCCTTTGGCCGGCCGGCCGATCGGCTTGTAGGGCGGGTGATCGGGCACCTCGAAGTAGTGCTCGCCCTTGTCGTTGACCTGCACGCTGACGAGGCGGCCCTGACGGCGCCAGGCTTTGACGGTGCTGGGGTGCACGCCCATGTGGGCGGCGACCTCTTGAAGGCTCACCAAGCCTTGGGCCCGGAGACGGTCATGGCGCGCCGCCAGGCCGTAGTTGCGGCGGATGTGACTGACCATGCCCGGGTTGAAGAGCTGGTCGGTTCCCGAGATGACACCGCGGCGGTTGAGCTCGGCCGCGACACCGGCCTCGGTGTGGTCGTCGAGGAGCCGGTCGACGATGGCGACCACCTCGGCGGGCGTGCGTCGGATGTCGTATGCGGGCAGGCCGACGGCGACCTCGAAGATGGCGGTCTGGCCGGTCTTGAAGCGCACCTGGGCGGTGATGAGCTTGTCTTCGCGTCGTAGCGTCACGTCGGCGATCAAGAGGCGGACCATGCGCTTGCGCTCGCGTTGAGGCGTGCGCGGATCGGACCACAAGGCGGGGAAGTCCGAGGCGAGCCCGGCGATGCGTGCCTTGTCGGCCTCGGCCAGGGGCGCGGCTTTTGAGCTCTGGCGCTCGTATTCTTCCTGCGCGGTGCCAAGCGCGCGCAGCGACTCGTTCCAGTCGGCCTCCAAGTTGGCCGCCACGAGCCGGTTGTCGGGATCGACGGCCAGGTAGCGACGCCGGGCCGCCTCGGCGGCGTGACGGGCCCGCTCGACGTGCTGGAGGCGGAGGGCGTCGGCCTCGCCGGCGCGTCCTTCGAGCTCGGCCTGCACCGCCAGGGCCACTTCGAGGGCCAGAGGGCTGACCGTGGCGAGCAGCAGTTCGCCGATGCGGTCGTCGACGCCTTCGCCGGCGATGGAGGCGCAGACAGCGCCGGCTTCCTCGATGCCTTTGCGTTGGCAGAGGTACTCGGGAAACAGCGTTTCGCGCCGGGCGTGATAGCGCACGGTCATGCGCCTGCCGCAGCGGCCGCAGAGAGCGAGACCCTGGAGCAGCGCGGGGCCTTCTCGTGGTGGGCTGATCCGACGCTCCTCCCCCCGGGTCTGGGCGCACTCGGCCAGCCTTCGGAGGTTGTCCTCGTAGGTCGCCCAGGTGATGTAGCTGGGATGGGCGTCGGGGATGAGCACGGTCCAGGAGTCACGGGGCTGGAGGACTTGATGGGTGCGCCCGTCGGGGCCACGACGGCTCCGGTGCCGCCCATAGACGAACGCGCCGGCGTAGCGGGGATTGTGCAGCACCTGCAGGGCGCGATGGTGCACGAGCGGCAGCCAGGCGAGGGTGCCCTTGTTCGGCCCGGTCTGCACCCGGGAGGGGAAGCGGAGCCCCTCGGTGGCGAATGCCTTGACCGTGGCACGCGCCGACCCGGTGCGCTCGAAGGTGGCGAAGAGCTGAGCGACAGCGTCGCGCACACCTTGATCGGGGTCGAGGACCACCCGGCCTGCGGGGTCGTAGACCAACCCGACTGGCAGCGGCACGATCAGATCCCCGCGCCGGGCCTTGGTGAGCTGACCGCCACGCAGGCGCGCCTTCAAGAGGTGCAACTCTGCCTCGGACATCTGTCCTTTCATGCCGAGCAGCAGCCGGTCGTTGAACGCGCAGGGGTCGTAGAGCCCGTCCTCGTCCAAGATCAGCGTCTCGGAGAGGGCGCAGATCTCCAACAACCTGTGCCAGTCGGCGTTGTTGCGGGCCAGGCGGGAGACCTCGGTGCCGATCACGATGCCGGCCTTGCCCATCCCGACATCCGCGACGAGGCGACCGAAGCCGCTCCGTCCCTCCGAGCTGGCACCCGAGCGGCCAAGGTCCTCGTCGATCACCACGACCTGCTCTGCGGCCCACCCGAGGGCGACGGCACGCTGGCGCAGCCCGTATTGGCGGTCGGTGGAGGTGGTGTTCTCCATCACCTGGCGAAGAGTGCTCTGCCTCACATACAGGTAGGCGTCACGGCGCAGGTGGCCGGCGGTCACCTTCTCGGCCGCCCGTTCGCCGGTCACCTCCGCTCCTCACGCGCACGCAAGCGCCATGGCTGCGAGCACATCGACCACCTCGTTCTGCGCCGGTGCTGGACGATGCTCGCCGCGGCTGGGCGCCGCTGGCGTGCAGGCTCGCCAGCCACGCATCCAAGACGCCATGCCCCCGCCCATGAGCAGCGCGCCGGCGAGCCCGGCCTGCGCTGGGCCTTCGGATACGGCGACGTGGCGCAACGCCTCGTAGCGGCCCGCCAGGTCGTCTTCGCCGCCGACGCCGGTGATCGGGACCCGGTCATCGACTTTTGGGCCTCTGCGAGCGCTCCAGTGCCCGCTCGATCGAACGGGGATGGACCCTCACCCCGTAGGACTCCTCGACCCGGCGGGCAAGCTCGGGCGCCCGCAGGCCGGGATCACCCTCGAGCGTGGTCGTCAAGAAGGCGACGACCTCCTCGCTGAGCTTGTGCGCCCGGCGCGGACCGGGCCGGGTCCGCAGCAGCCCGGGCAGGCCCCTCTCGTCGATAGCGGCAGCCGCCGAGTACCAGCTCGGCCGGGAGAAGCCGAAGTCGGCCGCCGCCCCCGACACGCTGTCGCCGTCGATGCGGACTCGGCGCACCATCTCGTAGCGCACCTGAACGAGGTCACGAGCGTCGAAGAACTCCGAGGTGGCGAAGCTGGCGTCGAGGACCGCCTCGGGCCGGGGGTTGAGCGCCCGGGCCTCCCGCAGGGCGTCCTCTTTGGGGTCCTGCCTCCGCTTCGCCATCGGCCACCTCCAGGGCATCACACGAATGTAAGTATCATTATGCCACCATGATGAGGGCGTGTCAACGACTAGCGGCACACAACCCATTGATTACCTGACTATTAGTCCCGTCCTTCCCGCCCAGCCACTCTCCATCTTCGGACTGAACGGCGTAATTGCCCTAACGATCACGGCGCAGTTCGCTTTACACGGCGGCGGCGGCCGGCGGGGCGGATGCCCTCGAGGAGGGACGCCAGCGCCAGCAGGTCGGTCACCCGGAATGCCGAGCGCCCGGCAGAGACGACGTCGAAGGGATCAGGCGGGTCGACGTCGGTCCAGCCCGCTGGGATGCTGGTCAGGGCGCCGTCGTCGACGAAGACGAACACCCTGTCCTCTGCCCAGTTGTTCTTGCGCACCACCAGATCGAACTCATGTCCGGCGAGCGGGTGGAACGGGTGGGTCACCCGCACCCTTCGTTGCTCAGCCCGCCGATCGGGCGCAATCGACGGGTCCGTCCAAGCCCCGGGTCGAGCGCGTCGTCCAATACGTGCAGTCGAACTTCTTCGCCGGCGAGAGCTTCGTCGACCTCGCCGACTGTCGGGCACGAGCAGAGACGTGGTGCGCCACGACGGCGGGTCTGCGGATCCACGGAACGACCCGGTGCCGGCCCGCCGAGTCGTTCCGGGCCGAAGAGCTCGCGCTCTTGCTCCCCCTTCCGGGCGCTCCCTTCGACACGCCGGTGTGGACGGACGCCAAGTTGCATCGGGACTGCCATGTCCAGGTGGCCAAGGCGCTCTACTCGGCCAACTACACCTTGGTGGGGCGGACCCTTCGGGTGAGGCGGGACTCCACGACGGTGAAGCTCTACGCCGCCGGCGAGCTCGTGAAGGTCCACCCACGCGTCGCCCCCGGCAAGCGCTCGACTGACCCCGCGGACTTCCCGCCGGGCAAGAGCATCTACGCGACGCGTGACGTGGAGTCGCTCACCCGCATGGCTGGTGCCCTCGGCCCGTCGGTCGGTGCCTACGCCGGAGCGATCTTGGACACGCCGTTGCCGTGGACCAAGATGCGCCAGGTCTATCGGCTCTTGGGGCTCGCCGACAAGTGGGGTGCGCTGCGCCTCGACCTGGCGTGCCAGAGGGCCTTGGAGGCAGAAGCAGTCGACGTCAACCTCGTCGCTCGGATGCTCGAGCGAGCTCGGGAGGACAAAGCCGCAGACCAAGCACCCGACGTCGCACGTGCAGTCGTCGTCCAGGGACGCTTCGAGCGTGACGCGTCCGAGTTCACCACGACGACGGCGGCACAGCGATGAGCGCGCCGATCCCCTCCATCTCGCCAGAGCTCAAGTCCCTCATGCGCACGTTGAAGCTCGGCCAGCTGATCGACACGTTGCCCGAGCGCCTCGCGCTCGCAAAGACGCACGGGCTCAGTCACACCGAGTTCCTAGAGCAGCTGTTGTCCGACGAGGCGACCAGGCGTGACGCGGAGTCGGCCGGGCGCCGGGCACGCGCTGCCCGCCTCGACCCCCACATGGTCTTGGAGGCATGGGACAACGACGCGAAGGTCACCTACGACCACGAGGTGTGGTCCGAGCTCGTCTCGATGCGCTTCGTCGACCAAGCCCGCAACGCGTTCATCTTGGGACCTGTCGGAGTCGGAAAGACGTTCATGGCGACCGCGCTCGGCCACATCGCCTGTCGCAGGCGCATCAGCGTGCACTTCGAACGTGCAGAGAAGCTGCACAAACGCCTGAAGGCGGCGCGCCTCGACGCGAGCTACGACCAGGAGATGCGAAGGCTCATCGGCGTGGACTTGTTGATCTTGGATGACTTCGCACTGAGCCCGCTCGGCATGACCGAGACGGCAGACATCTACGAGCTCGTGGTCGAAAGACACCACGCTCGGGCGACGGTGTTGACGTCGAATAGGGACGCCGTCGAGTGGCTGGGCGTCATGGCCGACCCGCTGCTCGCCCAGTCCGCTGTCGACCGGCTGAAGAGCGCCGCGTGGGAGCTCGTCATCGAAGGCGAGTCCTATCGGACCAACGAGAAGCCAGCGCTCGGTGACACCCCGCCAGCGGCGCAGCAACCGGGGCGTCGTCGCCAATCCACCTGATGCCAGCCCTTCTCGCCTGCGGCACTGGCGCCTGCGCCGTGGTGCCCTTCTCGCCCAGAGGTGCTTCGAGCTGTCCCTGGCGCGAGCAGGTCGGGGCCCGAGCGTTTTGTTACGTTACGATACGGCGGTGGCGGTGATCTGCGCGGCACCTGGGTGCACAGCGCCAGTGGACCGGGCAGCCACGGGCCGGCGGGCCGTGTTCTGCTCTCCCGCCTGCCGGGTCCGTGCCCATCGAGCCCGCCGGCGCGAAGCCACAGAGCCTGTCCGCGTCGAGGTCGACATGGGCTCCGCCACCTCACGGGGCCGGCTGCCCGAGCGAGCGTGGATGGTCCGTCTTCGCCGAGGATCGCGTTCGGTCATCGTGGCTACCGGCCTCAGGCGCCAAGCCGCCGAGCGCCTGGCCGACCAGATCGCCGAACTGCTCGACACCGGCCAGCGCGGAGCCGCACACCCTCAGCCTTGACACACCGGTCAACCCGCCGGGATCATCTCCCCAGCCGGCCGATGTGGACTCGAGGTGGTCCCATGTTGCTGGCAACGGGGTGGTCCCTTGGGACTGGCAAGCGACAGGAGCGCGACGTGGGCGCCAGGACAGCTCGACCGCGATCTGGACCTTTGGCCCTTTCCTCGCTCGAGGAGAACGTCCACGCTTACTGCGGGGCAGGGTGCAAAGGACTGGTTCTTCGATGAGGGCAGACAACTTCGACATTGCGGCGGTGGACCCCGTGCTGGTACTGACCGTTGATCCGGCCACAACCCTGCGCTGCGTCGGAACGCTCGACACGCACGACCAGCAAAACTTGGTCGCCGTCGTCGACGAGATGCTTCGCGCACGACCCGGCAACATCACCGTCGACATCGAGCAATTGCAGTTGGCAGACGCCGAGGCCGCGAACACCCTCGCCCAGGTCCAGCGCATGGTGAAGGACTCCGGGGCGGCGCTCCACTGGCACGGCGTCCGAGCCGACCACCTCCGCAGCGCCCCGTCGCTCGACTACCCCGCCGGAGGAGCGCTCGCGTCGAGGATCCGACGACCCAAAGCGTCCAGAATGCGTACCTCGAGCGTGCTGGTCCAAGGCTCGGCGATCTGCGCCGCCGTTCCCTCGGTCGCAGCCTCGCCGGCGCGTGGATGAGAACGCCTGCGCTCCCAGAGACCGCTAAGCCCGAGCAGGTTCGTCACGCCGGCGAGGTCCGTCCCCCTGGCCACTGGGCAATCAGCGAGTACCGGTCTCCGCGGATGAGGCTGCGGCGCCATTCCATCGGAGCCTCCGCGACCAGCGCCAACCGCTCGATCGAGAAGGCGGCCGTCCTGGGTGGCAGCCGCAAGAGCTTGCGCTCAACCGGGGCGGGGATGACGGGGCGGATCCGTTCCCAACCGCCGGTGATGCGCTGAGAACAATGGGAGGCGAGGAGCTCGTAGAGCCCGCCGAAGGAGAGGTCGGCCCCGAGCAGGCCCTCGGCCCGATCGGCCGGGAGCCACGATCGGTCCCACGCGATCGGTTCAGCGCCTGCATACCGG
>JAJZJY010000235.1 GCA_021809885.1 Actinomycetes bacterium | reverse complement strand
CCGGGCGGCCACGGCCCTCCCGGTGGCGGCCGTCCGACGTTCGTGGCTGGTCGGGGCCCAGGCTCTCCACGTCCCCGCCTATTGCATCTTTGGCGAGCCGCTCGCTTCGGCTACCAGGCACACCGTTGGGCTTGCACGCCAGGCTGGGGCCCTGCTCAGCATCGATCTCGCTTCCACGAGCTTCATCCTCGCCCACCGTCCGGAGCATGTCCGCGACCAGGTCGCCGCGTTGGCGCCAGAGTTGCTCGTCGGCACCCTGGCTGAGGCCACGGCGCTCCTCGGCCACGACCGGGTTGCGGAGTTGACCTCCATCGCACCGCTGGCCATCGTGAAGCGGGGGGGACAGGGCGCGACGGTCTTCCGGCGGGCCGAACCGGTCGAATCCGCCGATGTCCCAACGTCACCGCTCGCCGTGGAAGACACGACCGGTGCCGGGGACGCCTTCATGGCCGGGATCCTCCAGGTGTGGCTGCGCCACGGGGAGGGGGCACGTGCCCCGCTCCCAGTGCTCGCCACCGCGGTGCGGGCCGGGCATCGCGCCGCCACCAGGGAGCTGCTCGGACCGCGGCCCGAGCTCTGCCTCGACGTCCCCACACCGGGCGAGTATGCGTGCCGCAGGCCTGCCGCTCCCCGCACGCGCTGAGCTGCTCCGCCCGAGTTGCCAAGGCGAGCGTTGCTACTGCGACCCGATCTTCAGCCAAACGCGAGCCCAGCGCCTTGCGAAAGGTGCCTCGTGTAGTCGCAGTAGCAACGCTCGTCTTTGTATCCTCGGCCAGATGGCTGGAGAGCGGGCGACGCCGTCCGAACCGGCCCCCACCATGAACGTCTCCCTCCGGCTACTTCGCCTCTTCCTGGCGGTGAGCAAGGAGGGAAACCTCGGACGAGCGGCGGCCAAGCTCTACGTGTCGGAACCCTCCCTCTCCCAAGGCATCCGCCGGCTGGAGCGAGAGCTCGGCGCCCAGCTCTTCGTGCGCGGCCCGCACGGGGTCGAGCTCACGGAGCCTGGCGCGGCGTTCCAGCGGGACGTCGCGGATGCCGTGGCCCTGATCGACGAGGCGACGCGCTGCGCGCGACTGGACGGGAGACAGAGACGGCGAACGGTCGTGCTCGGGTTCAGCCCAAGCATCGGCCAGCAACTACTGCCTGCACTGCTCCCGGTCCTCGAGCGCCGGCTACGGGACATCGCAGTCGACGAGCGGGAGGTCGACACCGGGGAGGTGGCGCGGGGCGTGCGCTCAGGTGCCTTCGACCTCGGCCTGCTGCACTGCCAGGGTGCTGGAGCTGGACTGAGCGCGGTGCTCCTCTGTCGAGAGCGGCTCTGCGTGGCGCTCGCTTCCGACCACCCTCTCAGCACGCGGGACAGGCCGGTCCACCTTGGCGAGCTCGGCGGGCTCTCGCTCATGCTCTGGCCCAGGGAGATCGCGCCGGAGTACTACGACACCCTCATCGGTATCTGCCACCGAGCCGGGCTCTCGCCGGGGATCACCCCGGGGCCAAGGCGCGCCATGGTCCGGTCCTACGTGCTGTCCAGCGGCAACGTCTTCTGCCTCCTGCCGGTCTCGAACGCCCGCCTCCAGGTGCCCGGCGTACGCTTCATACCTGTAGCCGACGACGCGACCGTGGCACTCAACCTCGTTGAGCGGGAGGGAGAGGACCGCACCGAGGTTGCCTCGGTCTCGGAACTGCTGATCGAGCAGGTGCCCACGCTCTGGAACATCCGTGCAGGGAGCTCGGGAGGTCTTCGCTGACGGTGGCAACGAGGATGGCGTAACGCCGCCGGCACGGCACGGTCAGTCTGCTGGCGGCCATGGGTGTCCGCTCCGGTGACGTGCTGGGCACCGATGTCGCCGGGAACGACTCGGTCACGTTCACGCGGGCCGGGTCAACGTGGAGCCGTTCTTCTCGATTCGATTCATGCCAGCCAACTGGAAGTGGCCGTATGAACGCGCCCGGCACTTGCGTGCGACAGCATTAGCAGGTCGGAGGACGGAGGGGGGCCGCGTGGTGGCACGGTCCGGTGGGCGATGATGGCGGGGCGGCCAGACGAGGAGAATGCCACCGTGAGTGCGACACCGAGCCCACCCAGTTGGTTCACCAGCGCAGTTGCCACCAGCCACCGCAAGTCGACCGTCGAAGTCCGCGGCTGCCCGGTGAACGTCCTCGACTGGGGCTCGAGCGACCGACCCGGCCTGGTGCTCGTCCACGGCGGGGCCGCTCACGCCCACTGGTGGAGCTTCCTCGCACCCCAGCTCACGCACGGCTACCACGTCGCGGCCCTCGATCTGTCCGGGCACGGCGACAGCGGCTGGCGTGACCGGTACGACTTCGAGGTCTGGGCCGAGGAGGTGCTGGCGGTGGCGAACACCCTCGGCATGGACCGCCCCATCGTCGTCGGGCACTCCATGGGTGGATTCGTGAGCATCGTCGCTGCCGCCCTCCACGGGCCACGCCTGGGCGGGACGATCGTCGTCGACTCGCCGGTACGCCGGCCCGACCCGGAGTCGGAGGAGGGTAAACGCGGAGGGGCGTTCCGCAACCCGAAGACCTACCCGAGCCTCGACGAGGCCGTCGAGCACTTCCACCTGATCCCACCGCAGCCGTGCGACAACACCGCGATCGTCGACTTCGTGGCCCGCCGCTCGCTGCGACAGGTCGAGGGCGGCTGGACATGGAAGTTCGATCCGATGGTGTTCGCCCGCCAGGAGCCGCGCGCCATCCACGAATACCTGGCCCGGGTGCGCACGAGGATCGCGGTTCTGCACGGCCAGTTCTCGGCGATCCTGACGCCCGAGGTGACCGACACCATGAGCGCTCTGCTCGGCCGTTCGGCCCCGTTCGTCGAGATCCCCCAGGCGCACCACCACCTCCTGCTCGACCAGCCGCTGGCCTTCATCGCCGCCGTCAGGGCGCTCCTCGCCGACTGGCAGCACTCAACGCCGCGGGCCTGACCGGCGCTCACCCCGGCGACAGCGCTTGCGCAATTGACTTGCGCAAGTTACTTGCGTATCATGGCAGCATGGGCCGCAGCTCCGCCATCGCCGAACAGATCCTCGAGATCATGCGACGCGCCGCCCGGCACTGCTGGACCTTCGACGAGCTCCAGGCCGACCTCGCCCACCGCGGTGTGGCGCCCAACCCGTCGTCGATCTTCCGGGCGGTCTCCAGCCTGGAGCAGACCGGGGCGGTCGTCCGGGTGCCTCTCGGCGACGGGCGCGGGCATTACGAGGTGTTCTCCGACCACCACGATCACGTGGTCTGCGACACCTGCGGCCGGGTCGAAGCGCTCGGCTGCTCCATCGTCGACGACCTGGCGAGCCGGGTCCGGGCCTCGTCGGGCTTCGTCATGTCCGCCCACCAGCTGGTCCTGTCCGGCACTTGCGCCGCCTGCGCAGGAGGCCGCGGCGACATACCCGAGTCCGTTGGCCACCGGCCCGCTGCGCGCAATGCAAGGAGCGCCCGGTGACCGCGCTCTTGGCCGTCAACCTGTGGGATCCGAGCCACGTCGCCGGCTTCGCGATCGTGGCGACCGCCTTCGTCCTCGGAATGATCCACGGTGTCACCCCCGACGAGCACACCTGGCCGATCACCTTCAGCTACTCGATCGGCGGCTACTCGACGCGGCGGGGGCTGCGCTCCGCGCTCACCTTCTCCGCAGCTTTCACGCTCCAGCGGGCCTTGGCAAGCGAGCTCGCCTATCTCGGCCTTTCCCGGCTGTTCACCTTCGGGTCGGTCGACTACGTCGTCTACCTCGTCGTGGGCGCCCTCATGGCGGCGGCCGGGGTCACCGTCGTGCGGAAGCGGCGGACGGTCCACCTCCACCTACCCGGCTTCCGGAGCCACCCGGAGGAGGGCGAGCAAACCGGCCACCGCCTTGACCTCAGCGATCCCCGGCCGTGGATGCCGGCGCTTCACGGTTTCGTGGCCGGGTGGGGTTTCGGCGCCTTCGCCCTCATCATCTACACCGTGCTCGCGCCGGCGGAGCACAGCGCCGCTTGGGGATGGGTTCCCGGCGCCTTCTTCGGCCTGGGCACGACGGTGGTGCAGGTTCTCGCCGGCGGGCTCTTCGGGATGGTCGCCTCCAGGAAGGGTCTGGATGCGGAGGCGATCCGGCGCGTCGCGCTACGCACCGCCGGCAACACGCTCACCTGGGGCGGCGCCGCCTTCGTCACCGGGGGCGTTCTCGGCCTGGCCTTCCCGGGCATCGCCGGACTGACCGTCGCCACCGGCGTTCACGTGCACAACCTCGATCACGTGGGCATCGCGCTGGTCCTGGTCATCCTCAGCGTGGTCGGGGTAGGCGTCACCACCCTCGTGCGCCAGACTCGGTCGGAGGCGCGCTCGGCGAGGGCGACGACAGGCGTGGCGACCAGCGCGTAGCTGCTACGGCGTGCAGCGGCTCCCCGTCTGGACGGGGAGCCGCTGGTGCACAAGAGCTACGGCGGCTCGTTGGAGGGCCCGGACCTCGCCGGTGGTGAGGCAACGAGCGAACTCGAGGTCGTTCATCGCCCCGTGCGGCTGCGTAGGCTCCACGTCCAGTTTATGAGGCGCTCCTTGCGGTTTGCTTGTCGAGATCCTTGGGGGGGCGTGGGCACCTTCTCCTCGGCGTGTGACGTCGGCCTGATCAGGCCGATCGAGCGCTCGTGGTCCCGGCGTTGACATGAAGGCGTGAATCATGGTTCACTGATGATCGTGGCCTACCGCGCGCCTGTCGCCGTGCTGGAACGGCGCGCTGAGTTGCGCGAGCGCCTGGTGGCGGAAGCTACGGCGATCGTGGCCCTACAAGGTTGGGCAGGGCTGACCGTTGTTGCAGTGGCAGCTGCGGCAGGCATCAGTGCGGGGGCGCTCTACAAGCACTTCCCGAGCAAGGCGAGCCTGGCAACAGAGGTGTTCAACAGGGCCGCAGGCAGAGAGGTGGACGTCCTCGCTGCCGCCCTCGCCGATGGCTCACATCCCGACGTGGTCAGCAGGCTTGCCAGTGGGGTTGCTGCCTTTGCCTGGCGAGCCGTGCGTGGGCGCCAACTCGCCTATTCGCTCATCGCGGAACCGGTCGAACCTCCAATCGCCGCCGCACGGCTGGCTCTTCGCCGGCGCTACCGGGACATATTTGCAACTGTCATAGCCGAAGGCATCGAGCGTGGCGAGATGCTGGGCAGCCAGATACCCGAGATCAGCGCGGCCGCCCTAACCGGAGCGGTTGCCGAGGTGCTCGTAGGTCCTCTGTCGGCACCCACCAGCGGACCGGCCGCAGAGCTCATCGTTGGACAGGCCAGCGCAATCGCGCTTCGCTGCGCCGGCGTGATCGGCACGAGCCCGGACACAATGGCAGGAGGAAACCATGACCCCTTCGCATCCGTTCAGCACCCATGAGGTGACCAACCAGGCACCACCGCTCGTGGATCACGACGTCGCCGGTATGCCGGCGCTCGTCGAAGGTCTCCTGCGGGAAGGCGCCCCCTGGCACCTGGAGGGCCTCCATGAGCTGGGGCGCCTGGCCGGGACCGAAGAGGCACAGCGCTGGGGCGACGACGCCAACACCAACCCACCGGTGCTCCACACCCACGACCGCTTCGGGAACCGCATCGACGAGGTGACCTTCCATCCGTCGTGGCATGCACTGATGAACGTAGCGGTCTCCGCCGGCCTGGGAGCCGGTCCATGGACCCAGGAGGGGTCAGGCGCCCACGTAGCACGTGCCGCGAGCTTCTTCGTGTGGAGCCATGTGGAGACCGGGCACACCTGCCCAATGTCGATGACCTATGCGTCCGTCCCCGCGCTGCGGGCGGAGCCGGAGCTGGCCGACCAGTACCTGTCCCTGTTGGCAAGTCGCACCTATGACCCCGGGCTACGCCCCCCCTCGGCCAAGAGGGGCCTACTGGCCGGGATGGGGATGACCGAGAAGCAGGGCGGATCCGATGTGCGCGCCAACTCCACCACGGCCACGCTCGTCGCTGACGGGACCTGGCGGCTCCGAGGCCACAAGTGGTTCACGAGCGCGCCGATGAACGATGTCTTCCTCGTGCTCGCGCAGGCGCCGGGCGGGCTGTCGTGCTTCTTGGCGCCCCGCGTGTTGCCGGACGGATCGCGCAACACGTTCCGCTTCCAGCGTCTGAAGGACAAGCTCGGCAACCGCAGCAATGCCAGCGCGGAGCTCGAGCTCGACGACACAGTCGCATGGCTTGTCGGTGAAGAAGGTCGTGGCGTGCGCGTGATCATCGAGATGGTGGCCATGACCCGGATGGACAATGTGGCCGGATCGGCCGCTGGGATCCACGCTGCGGTGCTGCAGGCCGTCCACCACGCACGGCACCGCCGCGCGTTCGGGGGGTTGCTGGTGGACAAGCCTCTCATGCGCAACGTCCTCGCGGACATGGCACTGGAGAGCGAGGCGGCCACCACCCTGCTGATGCGCCTGGCAGGGGCAGTCGATCGTGGCGGGGCGGGTGATCAGGATGAGCAGGCATTCAGTCGGCTCGCCATACCCCTCGGTAAGTACTGGGTGTGCAAGCGCCAGCCCTCTCTCGTCGCCGAAGCCCTGGAATGCCTCGGAGGCAACGGCTACGTCGAAGACTCCGGCATGCCGCGCCTTTATCGCGAAGCCCCCCTCAACGGCCTGTGGGAGGGCTCGGGCAACGTGAACGCACTTGACATCCTGAGAGTCCTGGCACGTCGACCCGAGAGCCTGGACGCCTACGCCGCCGAGATAGAGCCTGCAGTGGCGGCCGATGCACGCTTGGGTGATGCATGGATCGCCCTGGAGAAGGAGCTGCACGACACCGACCAACTGGAGCTCGGCGCCCGCCGCATCACCGAGAGACTCGCCTTGGTGCTCCAGGGGTCTCTCCTGGTCCGGTACGCGCCACCGCCGGTAGCCGACGCATTCTGCGCCACGCGCCTGGCAGGGGACCGGGGACTGGCGTTCGGCACCCTGCCCCGATGCATCGACTTCGATGCCCTGATCGCCAGGGTCGGCCTGCCGAGCTGACGCGGAGCCGTTCCCCCCCGATGTCCTGAGCTGAGAAGCGGGTTCCGACCCACCGAGGACG
>JAJZJY010000234.1 GCA_021809885.1 Actinomycetes bacterium | reverse complement strand
CGCCTTGCCCGCGTCGAGGCGTGGTCCCGGGCCAACGTCGATGCCCGCAGCCGGGTGCAACGCATCTGGGCTCTCGCCGAGTCCCGCGGCGCAGCTTCGCCACCGACGACCCGGTACTGCGCCGCCGGATCCTCGAGCTGCTCGGCGTCCGCGTGCAGGTCACCGGATGGCAGACCTGCCCCACCTGCAACGGCGGGGGGATGGTCGCCGCCGAACCCGACCCGGCAACCGGCAAGCGACCCAAGGGCTTCGCCTCGCTGACGGTCTGCCCGACCTGCCGGCGGACCAAGCACCTCCCGCTGTTGGCCATCTCCGGGGAGATCCCTGACGCCTCCAGCCTGAACGACGCCGAGCCAGGGGAGGGCCGCTGGCCGTTCGCCGTCGTCGCGGGCGGGGTCGCCTGAGCCGAGGGAGCCAGCGTCGAGAGCAGCCCGAAACGGCCTCTGACCTGGACCTGAGTGTGGGACATAACGTCGCGGTAACCCTGAAGGACCGCCGCGGCGTTATGTCCCACACTCCCGACCTGGTCAGAGTGGCCCTCCGTCAGCCAGTGAGGTCGACGATCGACACGGAGAAGGTGGCCTTGCGCACCCCGTGGACCCAGCGGGCGATCATCGACTCGGACACCGCGAAGTCCGCGGCCAGCTCCGCCGCGGAAGGCAGGGAGCCCTCGGCGATACGGCTGAGGTAGGTCTGGGCGAAGGCGATGATGGCTGCGTCGGTGGCCATCGACGACAGGGTGGCAACAACCTTGTGGATGTAGTCCTCGACGGCGACCGCTTCGACGACCTCGTCCTCGACGCTTGCCCCGCTGCCTGTCATGCCCCCGGCCTCCTGGTCGAAGGGCGCCTGGGTGACGCTCACTGCCTGGAAGTCTGCCTCAGTGGCGACCGCCCCCTGCTTGCGGGCGTCGGAGCGGGTCGAGCCCACCATGGCGTTGTGGTGCTCGAGGATCTCGGTGACGGTGGGCTCCCGACCCAGCTCGACGCGCAGCGCGGCGGCGGACATCTTGAGGCCCCGCCGCCGGCGGTTCCGGCCGCTCACCCCGCCGACCCCGAGGCGCCGGGAGCTCTCGACCTCGTCTCTCCAGGTGGAGCGGGACTCGTTGTGCAGCAGGGCCCGCCAGTGGTCCGGGAGTTGGCCGGAGTAGCCGAAGTACAGCTTGTCGGCTTCGAGCGCCACGACCTAGCGGACGTCTTCGATCGTCTCGGCGGTCCCGTAATGGCGGTAGACGTTCTGGGCGATCGTCTCGAGCGAGCGTTCCTGCTCCCGGATGAAGGCGCATCGTTGGGCGAGGGTTGGTCGAGGGGTGGTGGTGGGCATATGAAAGCCTTTCGTACGACCAGCTGGAAACCGAGTGGTTCTGAAACGGCTTCCTGCTATCGAATGTTTCTCAGTGGGCTTGTCAATGCCGGGCCGCACCAACCCCCGGGCCTACGTGAAGTAATGGAGTACACGTGACGGTGTTGGGGACCATAGCAACCGGGGTGGGACATCCACCCGACGAGCGGTTCCGGCTTTTCGCGTTCCGGCGATCCCGAATCGCGCGCGTTCTACGACGGCCCCATCGCCGCCCCGGCGGGGAAACGCACGCCGGAGCCGATCGGCGCCCCGGCGTAGTTCCAGTGCAGCCCCGCGGGCAAGAAGCTGGGCCCGGCCGCCCCGGCGGCCGATGACCACCAGCCGACGGTCCGCCAACTGAACGCCTCGGGCCGGCCCCGGGAGCCCACCGGGGCGAGGCCGAGGAGGCCTTCGACCCAGACGTGCTCGCCGCCGCGGCTGCCGGGGTCGGTCCATCCGTACTCGACGAGGACCGGCTCGCCGGCACCGGCGAAGCGCCCGTAGTCCGCCGGGTAGACCGGGTGGGTGGCACGGTGGGGGAGCAGCGTCCCGCCCGTCCACGTCGAGCGGGGGTAGTCGCCGACCCAGGTGCAGAACCGGTGCGTGCCGGCGGGGAGGCCGCCAGCGCCTCGGAGAGCGGGGTGCCGGCCGGCGCCGCCCCGGCGAGAGAGGAGGCGGTGGGCGGCCGGCCGGATAGCACAGGAGCGCACCAGGCGGCCTCCACGTAGCGCGCCGTGGCCGCCTTGGTCGTCCCGAGCACCGTCATGGCCTCGGGGCCTTCGACCAGCGGGTAGGACTTGTTGCCGACGACCTTGGTGCGGGGAGGACGCCAGCCGAGGTGGGCGGCGGTGGCCTGGTAGGCGCTCGGCCCCGACTCGATCGCCAAGGTGGTGCCGCCGGCGGCCAGGGCAACCACGACCAGACCGGCGGCGATCTTCGCCCTGCCGCGCTTGGCCCACACCGCGTGGTGCGCCCGGGTCGGGCGCTTCTTGGATGCCACCGCCCACTCCTCTCGTCTTCCTCCCCCATGCGCCGACGGAGCCGACCGGCTGTCGCTGGGGCGTGCCACGCGCTCAGGTGTGTGGCAGGTGGCGAAACGGTTCCGGCCGGGCCCGGCCGCCTGGGTCAGTTCCCGCCGCTCTGGGTTGGGCAGGTCAGCCCGAGGCGCCGGGCCTGCGCCGGCAGGGCCTGTGTCGTCCCAGAAGCTCCAGCCGGCCCGGAAGCCCCGGAGGAGCCGGCGGCGGCGGCCGCCCGGGCCTCGGCGCAGAGGCCCGACACGGCGCCTCCGACCAGCGGGGAGCGCGCCGGAGCGAAGCCGCCTCCTCCGCCGCCGAGACCGGAGAACGCCAGGCCGACGAGGGCGCTCAGCGCGCCGAGCGCGAGCCACATCAGGGTGCGGACGCGTCGGGGGCCGAGCTCGGCGGCGGTCTCCACCAGACCCATGCCGGCCAGCATGCCAGCGGGCGGTGTAGAGCTGCGGGAGGTTGGCGGCCGGAAAAGCCCGAAGCTCGCCGCGACTCCGATTCGACGCGCCGTGTTGCTCGCCTGCCAATATCTGCCCCGATGGCAGACGAGGCGCCTCCCCGGCGACCGAAAGGGACCCCCTCCGGGGGCCAGTTCGCCCGCCGGCACCGGCGACGGCCAGGCTTCGAGCTCGAGGTGGTCCCCGAGGGGGGCGTCGGCGACGAGCCGCCACCTGCCCTGCATCACGTCCCGGACCGGCCGGAGGGCGCCGAGCGGCCCGAGCGGCCCGACCCGGGGAGGGTGGCGAGCGCAGACGTCGAGGAGCTGTGGACCTGGATCGACCATCCCGACCCGGCCGTCCAGGTCCAGGCGCTCCAGGGCCCCGCTCTCACCGACGAGCAACTCCTCGCTCTGGCCGACCCCGACCGGGACTTCTCGGTGCGCTTCGCGGTCGCCATCGACCACCGGCCGCTGGCCGCGCTGTACGCGGCCGACGACCCGCACCCGGTGATGAGGGTCCTGGTCACCGGCCGCGACGACTGCCCTGCCCAGCTGCGCGACGAGCTGCTCGCCGACCCCGAGGTGCGAGCGCTGAGACAACGGATCGCCGCGTCGCCGCTGCTGGCTCAGCTGGACCTGCTGCGTCAGATGAGCGACGGCTAGTAAAGGCCGACGTCGACCGGCATGAACTAGCGCCGAGAGAACATCGGGGAGGGCGAACGGACCGGGCGGCTCCTCCCCGGCCTCCAGGTGGAAGCTCGGGCGGGAGTGGAGGCTGGGTGCGAACTGACCGCCGGCGGGGGGGTGCCGGTGGGCCGGCGAGTCCGGTAGGTGCTCATGCCCCTTCAGGGGCGGCGCCGGACGCTTTCGTGCAAGTCGTCGTCGATCAGCTTGGCGATCCGGTTGGCGGTGCGCTTCGTGCCGACTCGGATCGAGGCCGACGACCGCATGTCGTGCACCCGGAAGCCGGCGACGCCATGGCGGACCTCCCTGGTGATCGACACCAGCCCGAGAGGCGGGTAGCGGCAGCGGGCGGCCGGGTCGAGCCGGTCGAAGCCGAGCCGGTCGATCACCTCGGCCGGCGTCAACCGGCCGGCGATCGGGTCCTCCGGCCACGCAGCGCCACGAGGGGCCGCGGACTGCTCGGCGCCCAGCTCGAAGCTCGGGCGGGCGTGGGGGCTGGGTGCGTACTGGCCGCCGGTGGGGGTGCCGGGCGGCCGGCGGGGCTGGGTGGTGCTCATGCCCCCTACAGGGGCGGGCGGGGTTTGGGTGGTGCTCGTGGCTCCCCTGGCGGGGGAAGCCCTCGTGGGCCTCCTGAGGGCGTCTGGGAGGCCCTCAGTCTCAGGAGGCCCCTGTAGGGGAGGGGGCTGTCATCCCCCGGGGAGGGCGCTTGGCGAAACCGGCTCGCCAAGTCCGCAGCATGCTGACCAGCGTGCGGGGGCGGCGCGTGCGCGGTGTGCTGGATGTCTGGACTCAGATCGCCGCCACAACGACGTTGGCGTGCCGCGCGGCCAACCGCCGCAGGTCGACGGGATCGTGGGTGAGGATCAGGCCGCCGCCCAGCCGGATGGCGGTGGCCACCACGAGCGCGTCGACGGCGAGCTCGCTGCCGGCACCGATGGCCGCCAGCAGGTGGCCGGCGGTGCGGGCGATCCTGACCCCGGTGGTCACCACCCGGGCGTAGCCGCGACCGAGCTCGGCGTCGATCGTCTCGTCCCGGCCGCCGCCCCGATACAGCTCGAGCAGGACAGCGGAGGGCACGCGGACCGGCTCCCCCCGGCGCTGCGCCACCCGTGCGGCTGCCCGCACCCGCTCGTGGCGTCCCGGGTCGTCGCGCGGTCGGGCCAGGGCCGACAGCGCCTCGCTGTCGAGGATCAGGGCCACACGGCGTCGTACCGTTCGATCAACTCGGCGGGCACCGGGCCGAACTCGGCGTCGAGGTCGTCCAGGTACACGCCGAGCGCCTCACGCTCCAACTCGCGCTCGACCGCCCCGGCGACGAAGCCGCTCAGCGACCGACCTGCCAAGCGGGCCTCTACCCGCGATGCCAGTTGCTCGTCGACGCTCACCGACCACTTCCGCACGGCCACACCGTGATCCTACCCCGGTAGGAAGTCGTTGCCCGGTCCTGCTGGCGGGAAGAACCGCGCACCGAGCGCCTCGGCCGCCGCCCGGTCCGCCTCTGGCACCGCCCGGGCGTAGAAGGCCAGGGTGAGACGGGGATCGGAGTGGCCGAGGCGGGCCTGCGCCGTCTTGATGTCCACTCCAGCCGCCACGAGTGCCGTGGCGTTGGCTCGGCGCAGATCGTGGAAACCGGCGCCGGACACCCGGCGGCGTCCACCGCCGGGGTCCACAACCGGTGCCTCCAGTGGGAGCAGTCGAGCGGCCCGCCGCGAGGAGCAGGGAACACCAACTCCTCCTGGTCGGCCGCCTGCTGGTATGCTGTGATTGCTTGTCAGAGTAGCGGCAGGGAGTGCACCCGGCGTGCTCTCCGGACGGTGAGTAGCCGGGTGTTGCGCGTCGGGCGCGGATGCTGCGGACATCGATCACGGGGGAGAGACGCTGCGTCCAGTCACCGCCGGCCCCGGCGGCCCAGCACGCCGCGTCGGCTGCCCACAGCAGGGGCTCCGAACGGGCGGGGCGGTGGTCGTAGACGGGGTGGAGGTGACGGTCGACGCCGGCCAAGGCGTGGGCGATGCTCGCCCGGTCCCGGTCCCGGTCCCGGTCCCGGACCCGCTGTGCTGGGTCCTGGTCGTCGAGGACCCATGAAGTGACTCCGGAGCCGACGACGAGCCCGGCACCGGCCTGGAGCAGCAGGTGCCTGCCGGCAGCTTACGGCGAGCGCTGTCGACATCCCCGGGGTCGATGACCGCCACGGCGAAGAGCATGACGCCGGACCGCTCGCTCTCGTCGCTGAAGGCCCAGATGAGTTTGGTCGTGGCCCGGCTCTACGTCAGCGCCGGGTGGTCCGCCGGGGCCTGCACGGCGTCAGCGAGGAGCTCTTCGGTCCGGTCGGCCAGCGATCGGTTGGTCACCTCGCCAGGATCGCAGCACTGATCCCTCTCCCTTGCGTCAGCGCGTCCGCAAGGCCACGATGGCGCTGGTGCTCGGGCTCTCCGGGAGGGCCCGTGCGGAGCGGAAGACGTCATCGAGGCGGTCGTTGAGCGCCGCGTTGAGAGCGGGAAAGAGATGGCCGTAGACGTCCATGGTAACGGTGATCGAACTGTGCCGAGCCGCTCCTGGATCGCCTTGGGATGCGCACTCAACTCGATGAGGAGCGCGACGCACGAATGTCGCTTATGCGGAATTCCGCATAACAGGCATTAGGTAGACGGCGGGGTTATGCGCCCTGTCGGGCTGTTGTGGCTGGTCAGGCTGCTGGCGGGGGTCTGGTTGTCCGCATAATGCTGGGCCGGAGTCAGCGCCCCAGCGAGTCAAGCCAGCCGATCAGGGACGGGTCCGAGGTCCAGTCCGGCAACACGTCGGGGGTGAGTGGCTCGTAGGCGTTCTCGATCGCTTTGCGTCTGGTCTCGGCGTCTGCGCGGGCGTAAATCTCGGTGGTGGAGACATCGACGTGGCCGAGCAGGTCGCGGATGTAGATGAGGTTGACGCCGGCTTGGATCAGGTGCATCGCCCGGCTGCGCCGCAGCGTGTGGGGTGTGATGGCCAGGCCGGGAGCCCAGCTGGGGTCGCGCGCCCGGATGGACTGGACGTGGCGGGCGAGGAGCTTGGCGATCCCCGAGGGGTCAGCCTGGAGTGGTTGGGCCCGTGGAACAGTGGGGCCGTGTCGGCGCCGAGGCCCCGATGAGCGTCGAGGTGCTCGAGGTAGTCGGCGAGAAGCTCGGCGATCGGGCCCATCAAGGGCACATAGCGGGTCTTGGATTCCTTCCCGTGGATCGTCAGCGTTGTCGGTTTGGCCTGGTGGACGTCGGCGACGTCGAGGTCGCAGAGCTCTTGGACGCGCGCCGCGGTGTCGTAGGCCACGGCGAGCAGGACGGTGTCTCGGGTGTCGCGTGGGCTGGCCGTGCCGGGTTCGCCGAGGAGGACCTTGACCTCGTCTCCGCTCAGGTGCCCGAGCTGCGCGGCCGGGGTGTTCTTCTGGCGGATCGCAAGGATCTGGGTGACCTGGTCGAGCCTCTCGGGCTGCTCAACTGCGGTGTAGCGGCAGAAGGATTTGATCACCGCGAGGCGCTGGTTGCGCGTGGACGGCGAGCATGCCCGCTCGGTCTCCAGCCAGTCGAGGAAACGCAG
>JAJZJY010000233.1 GCA_021809885.1 Actinomycetes bacterium | reverse complement strand
CGGGGCAGCGGCGCGGCTCGGCGCAGGGGCCGCTGGAGTCTCCGGCGATGACCACCTCTGGTTACAGCGCCCGGCCCTCGTCGTCGACGCAGCGCACCACTGGCGACGGTTGCGGGCTCCTGTCGCGCCGGCTGGCGATCAGCACCGAGCGGTGGTCGGCCCACCGGTAGCGCCTGGCATCGTCGAGGTCCACGTCTCACTCCCCTCCCGGTCCGGTCCCGACCAAGGAGTCGAGGCCGCACTCCTGCAGGTAGCCGAGGAAGTAGTACAGCCCGTGCTGGGGGCTCGTCGAGGGGTCCGGCTCGTCGTCCTCGGTGACGCCGAGGCGCGTGCCCAGCAGCAGCCGGATGCTGTTGAGCGCCCGCAGCCAAACCTCGAGCTGCTCGGCTGACAGCTCCTCGGCCTGCGCCGTCGACTCCAACAGGTCCAAGGCTTCCCGTTGGCGGGCCAGCAGGTCGTCGGCCATCAGCCGCTCGTACTCCTCCTCGCACTCCCGGTCGTCGGGGGAGGAGTACGCCGGGGGGAAGAGCCGCCGCAGGGACGGGTCACCCCGGTCGGCGAGCAGCTCGCGCATCTGGCCGGAAAGGGAGGCGAGGACGGCCCGCTCGTCGGCGCCGAGCCCGACGACGAACTGACCCTGGCGGCCCCGGCGCAGGGGGCGGCGGTCGAAGACGCTCACCTCGTCACTCGTCGTGTTCCATCGTCGCCCACAGACCGTGCTCGTGGAGCCGGAACACGTCGAGCTCTGCCTTCTCCCGGGGACCGGACGAAACGACGGCCTTGCCCTTGGTGTGCACGTCCATCATCAGCTTGTGGGCCCTTTCCCGGCTGTAGCCGAACAGCTTCTGGATGACGAAGGTCACGTACGACATGAGGTTGATGGGGTCATTCCAGACGATGACCTTCCAGGGGCGGTCGGCGGCGGTGACAGCGGTGAGGTCCGGCTCGTGGACCTCGACGGGAGCGGCGGTCGGCACGGCGGTGCGGCGTGACCCGCTACGCCCGCGCTGCGCCGGCGGGGAGGGGGGTCACCGCCATGACGTCTGCCTCCTGCGACACCCCGCTCCGGGAGGCTGCGGTCGCAGGCGACGGCCGGGCGGTCAGCGCCAGGTTGAACCACAGCACGTTGAGCACGACGGCGACCACCCCGACGATGTGGAGCTCCACCAGCCACGCCGGCACCCCGGCGAAGTACTGCGCGTAGCCGATGGCGCCCTGGACGACGAGGGCGGCGAGCAGCGCCGACCCCCTCCGGAGCACCGTGCGCGGTGCCCCCGAACGAGCCATCAGCCACAGCGTGGCCACGGTGAACGCGAGGTAGACCTCGACCGCCGAGCCGTGGAGTTGCGCCACGTCGCGCAGGGAGAACGCGAAGCGCGCCACGTTGGGCGCGCCGCCGTGCGGCCCGGTCGAGGTGACGACGGTCCCGAGGGTGATCACCATGAGCGTCGCCAGGAGCAGCAGGCGGGCCAGCCACCGCTGCTCCCGGCTGACGAGTGGGACCGCGGGGCCGGTGACGCGCGCCCGGCCGGGCCGGCCGGGAACAGGTTCCTCCGGAAGGCCGGCGCGGTGGTGGAGGACGACGGCATCGGCGAGGAACAGCACCGCCAGCAGGAAGTGCGCCATGACGAACGGCGGTGCCAGCTTCTCGAGGACGGTGACACCTCCGAGCACGATCTCGGCGACGATGCCTCCGATCAGGCCGAGCGACAGCCAGGTGAGGTCCCGGCGGCGCGTGCGGCGCACCAGGGCGCCGGCCGCGGTCAGGACGCACACGATGCTCAGGGCGGCGGTCACGAGGCGGTTCCCGAACTCCACCCAGGCGTGGAACCGCCACGGCGCCACGACCCTGCCAGCGGCGCAGGTGGGCCAGTCAGGGCATCCGAGACCCGAGCCGGTCAGGCGTACCGCTGCGCCGGACACGATGATGACGCTCAGCGCCGCCACGGCGACGGCGCAGAGGGTCCGAAAGGCGCGGGGTGACAGCTCTCGCCGCCCCAACATGCCGCCGGCTCTCCCGGCGCGTTCCGCCAGCGCGTGGACCGAGGCCATGGTCGGCCATGGTAGGCCCCGTTTGCCGCCGCCGGCCGAGCGCGCCGCACGAGCGGTTTTGCTGGCCGGGGTTGCTGCCGTAGGCTCGAGAGGTGATGCAGTCGACAAGGCGGGCCTGTCCGGGTGCCCGGGACGGGCGAGCCTTGGCGGCCAGCGCTGCCGGGCGAGTGTTGGCGGGCGGGCGTTGACGAGCCTGGCCGTCGTCCGGCCCGTCGGGTCCCTGTCGCTGCGCCAGCGGGTCGGCGCCTACGTCGCGCTGACCAAGCCCCGCATCGTCGAGCTGCTGCTCGTCACGACGCTGCCGACCATGATCGTCGCCGACCACGGCCTCCCCGCTCTGGCCCGCATCCTTGCCACCCTCGGCGGCGGTGCGCTGGCGGCTGGGGGCGCCAACGCCACCAACATGTACGTCGACCGCGACATCGACGCCGTCATGCACCGCACGGCGAGGCGCCCGCTGGTGACAGGCACGGTCAGCCCCCGCTCGGCGCTGGTCTTCGCCGTGGTGCTGGAGGCGGCGGCCTTCGGCCTGCTGTGGGGGGAGGTCAACCTGCTCGCGGCGCTGCTGGCGCTGAGTGCCGCCCTGTTCTACGTCTTCGTCTACACGCTGTGGCTGAAGCGGTCCTCCTCCCAGAACATCGTGATCGGCGGGGCGGCGGGCGCCGTCCCGGTCCTCGTCGGCTGGGCGGCCGTCCGCGACTCGCTGGGCTTGGCACCGCTGCTGCTGTTCGCCCTGATCTTCGTGTGGACCCCGCCCCACTTCTGGGCGCTCGCCGTCAGGTACCGAGAGGACTACAGCGCCGCCGAGGTGCCGATGCTGCCGTCGGTGGCGCCCTTCGGGAAGGTGGCCCGCCGGATCGTCTTCTACTCGGTCCTCGTGGTGGGCGCGTCGGTGGCCTTCGGGGTGGTGGCGGGCATGGGCGTCGTCTACTGGGTGGTGGCGGTGGCGGCCGGGGCGGTGTTCCTCCTGCTCGCCGGGCGGCTCCTGGTCGACCGGAGCGAGGCCCGGGCGATGCGCCTGTTCCACTGGTCGATCACGTACCTGACGCTGCTGTTCGCGGCGATGGCCGTCGACCAGTTCGTCCGCCTCTGACCCACTTCCAGCGGCCCTACTCCCAGCGGAAGGTGACGGCGGCGAGCGCCGGCGCCCCCACCGCCCAGCAGGCGAGGGCGACCCAGGCGCCGGCACCGCCCCTTCCCCCGCCGAGCGCGGCGTGGAGGGCGTCGGACAGCGCTGCGGCCGGCAGGGCGCGGGCGACGTCGGCGAGCGCCGTCGGGAGGCTTCCGAGGGGAAAGACCACGCCCCCAATGAGCAACAGGATCAGATAGAGGGCGTTGGCCCCTGCGAGGGTCACCTCGGCACGCAGCGCGCCGGCCATGGTCAACCCGATGCCGGCGAAGCCGGCGGTGGCAAGGATCACCGCACCGGCGGCGGGAGCCTCGCCGGGGCTCGGGGACCACCCGAGGGCCAGCGCCACGCCCACGAGCACGGCGACCTGGAGCAACTCGATGGCCAGGACCGCCACCGTCTTGGCGGCCAGCAGTCGGGGCCGGCCGAGCGGCGTGGCTCCGAGGCGCTTGAGCACCCCGTACTGGCGCTCGAAGCCGGTCGCGATCCCGAGGCTCACCATCGCAGTCGACATCACGGCGAGGGCCAGGATCCCCGGCGCCAGGAACTGCACCGGCCGGTGGACCCCGGCCGGCACTGGCAGGACCTTCACGGTCGAGAAGAACGCGAGCAGGCCCACCGGGATCGCGATCGTCAGCAGCACCGACTCGCCGCGGCGCAGGGTGAGGCGCAGCTCCGCTGCCGTCTGGGCGGCCAGGGCCCTCATCCCGGCCACCCGTGCCGGGCCGCGATCGGCGCTGCCGCCACCGTCACTGCCGCTGCGTCAGTCGGAGGAACACGTCCTCGAGCCGCTCGCGCCCGGCGCGCAGGTCTGCGAGGGGGAGGTCGTGTTGGGCGAGCCAAGCAGTGACGGCGGCTACCGCCGCCGGGGTGGCATCGGTGGCCACCTCGTAGTCGCCGGGGCTGACCTCGGTGACGGCCGCTCCCACCCGGTCGGCGAGGGCGGCCACGTCGATGCCTGCCGGTGCGCCGAAGCGAATCGAGCCCCCGGCGCCGGCGGTCAGCAGCTCCGACAGCGAGCCGGCGGCGACGACGCGACCCCTGTCGACGATGACGATCCGGTCGGCGAGGCGTTGGGCCTCCTCCAGCTCATGGGTGGTGAGCACGACGCACACTCCGGCGTCGCGCAGCTCGCGCACCACCGTGCGGATCACCTGCCGGCCCTGCACGTCGACGCCGGCGGTCGGCTCGTCGAGGAAAGCCACCTGCGGGCGCCCCACCAGCGCCAGGGCGAGCGAGAGGCGCTGCTGCTCACCGCCCGACAGCCGGCGCCATGGCGTGCGGGCGACCCCGGCCAGCCCGACGCGCTCGAGGAGGGCGGCAGGGTCGAGAGGGTCGTCGTAGTAGGAGGCGAAGAGCCGTACCGCCTCGCCGGCGCCCATGCCCGGGTAGACACCACCGTTCTGCAGCATGACCCCGACCCTGCGGGTCAGCGCCGTGTGGTCGCGGGCGGGGTCGAGGCCGAGCACGCTCACCCGGCCGGCGGCGCGGCGGCGGTACCCCTCGAGGGTCTCCACCGTGCTGGTCTTGCCCGCCCCGTTGGGCCCGAGGAGGGCGAGGATCTGGCCGGCGTCGGCCGTCAGGTCGACGCCGTCCACGGCGACCACGTCGCCGTAGCGGACGACCAAGCCTTCGACCTCGATGACCGGCATGCGGGAGCGAACCTACTGCGGCCCGCTGGGGAAACGCCCGGCCGGATGGGAAGGATAGGCGTCATGCCCAACCCCGGTACCACGCTGCTGCTCGTCCGTCACGGCGAGACGGAATGGAGCCGGGACGGCCGGCACACGGGCCGCACCGACCTGGAGCTGACGACCGCCGGGGAGCGCCAGGCCAAGGAGCTGCGCCCGCTGCTCGAGCGGTGGCCGTCCGACGCCGTCCTCTGCAGCCCGCTGCAACGGGCGCGGCGCACCGCCGAGCTCGCCGGCCTGCTGCCCTACGACGTCGACGATGACCTCCGCGAGTGGGACTACGGCGACTTCGAGGGGCTCACCTCCGACGAGATCCACGAGAGCCTGCCGGGATGGAGCATCTGGGACGGCCCGTGGAGGGGAGGGGAGTCCGCCGCTGACGTCGAGGCCCGAGCCGACCGGGTGATCCGGCGAGCGCTCGGCGAGGGGCCAGGCAGGCGTGTGGCCCTCGTCGCCCACGGCCACGTGCTGCGCAGCCTGGCCGCCCGCTGGCTGGGCGAGCCCGTGCGCACCGGCCGCTTCCTCGGCCTGGACACCTCCACGGTCTGCGAGCTCGGCTGGGAGCACGCCAACCCGGTCATCCACCGGTGGAACGTGGCCGCCCCGAGCTGAGCTTCCGCGCCCGCCTCCCGCCCGCCTTCCCGCACCGCTCACGGGTGACAACTGCGCACCCGCCGGCCGTGAGTACCTTCATCCCGAGGCCACCGATCGCAATGCCACCGCCTGCCCCTCCCGCCGTGCGCTCCCTCATCGACACCCGTGCCGCCGGCGGCGGCATCGGCTTCGTGGAGGGCGTGTCGGGACGGAGCCTCGAGTGGGCCGAGCTGCCGGCCCACGCCGACCGCTGGCGCATGGCGGCCGCCGCCCTGGCGCCGGGGGATCGTGTCGGGTTGCGCATGGCGGACCCGCTGGCGATGATCCCTGCGCTCCTCGCCGCCCTCGCTACCGGCCTCGTCGTGGCGCCCTTGGACCCCGACTGCCCGCCGGCCGAGCTCACTGCCCTCGTCCGGGCGCTGGGCCTGTCCGCTGTCGCCGGCGACGACGGGTCCGCCGACGTGCTGGCGGACGCCGAGGTCCCGGCTCTGGTGGTCTCCGGCGCCGAGCTGCGTTTCACCCGGCGCGCCGCCCGGCGTGATCTGGTCCCGCCTACGGCAGGGTCCGGGTCTGTGGCGGCGAGTGCCGGGTCTGTGGCGGCGGGTGCCGGGTCTGTGGCGGCGGCTGCGGGCGCCGGCCTCCTCCTCGCCAGCTCGGGGACGTCGGGCCAGCGGAAGCTGATAGTGCTCAGCGAGACCCAGTTGCTGCACACGGCGTCGTGCATCGTGGCCCACCACGGGCTCACGCCCGACGACGTCGGCTACAGCCCGCTGCCGCTCCACCACATCAACGGCGTGGTCGTCGGTGCCCTGGCGTCGCTCGTCGGCGGGCACCGCCTCGTGGTCGACCGGCGTTTCTCGGCGTCGGCGTTCTGGGATGTGGTCGGCCGCCATCGCGCCACATGGGTCAACCTCGTCCCCGCCATCATCGCCGTGCTCGCCGCCGCTCCCGCGCCGGGGGAGGAGGTGGCCGGCAGGGTGGCGTTCGCCCGTTCGGCGTCGGCGCCGCTGCCCGTGCCCATCCTCCGGAGGTTCGAACAGCACACCGGGATCCCCGTCGTCGAGACCTACGGGATGACGGAGGCCGCCAGCCAGATCACCGCCAATCACCGACCTCCCGGCCGGCGCAAGGAGGGCACGGTGGGCGTGGCCGTCGGTGTGGAGCTGCACGTCGTGGACCCGGCTGACCGCGCCGCCGGCGCGCTCGCCCCCGGCGCCGTGGGCGAGGTCGAGATCCGCGGGCGGAGTGTGGTCGAGCGGTACATGGAACCGGTCGGCTCGGCCAATCCCTGGCGCCCGGCACGCGCCGCCGACGGCTGGCTGCCGACCGGCGACCTCGGCTTCCTCGACGGCGACGGCTACCTGACCCTCGTCGGCCGGGCCGACGACGTCATCAACCGGGGCGGCGAGAAGGTGCACCCGAGGGAGGTCGAGGACGTGCTCCTCGCCCACCCCGGCGTGGCCGCTGCAGCTGTGGTCGCCCGCCCCCACCCGACGGTCGGGGAGGAGCCGGTCGCCTTCGTCGTCCCCGCCACCGACCCGGCTGGCGACCCGGCCGGCCTGGTCGCCGAGCTGAACCACCTCTGCCAACGTCACCTGAGCCGCTTCCG
>JAJZJY010000232.1 GCA_021809885.1 Actinomycetes bacterium | reverse complement strand
GCTCGGGGCGGCGGGGAAGCCATGGCTCGCCACAGCGGCCCGGCGCCTCGCCGGCCGGCGCCGCTCGTCGGCCAGCACACCGACGAGGTGCTCGCCGAGGTGGGGCTGTCGCCGGCGGCCATCGCCCGACTGCGAGCGAGCGGTGCCATCCCGGCGGAGCCCGCCGACCGCTGAGCCGCCCTGCCGCTACGTTCTCAGCGGTCCAGCCCAACGAGCAACGCCTGCAGGGCGAGCGTCTCGCCGGGGTTGCGCACGAGGTTGCGCCCCAGCTCGTCGATGGCTGAGATGGCAGCGATCGCCGCTGCACGCGACCCCGGATCGGCCAACCGGTCGCCATACTCGCCGGCGAGGATCGCCAGGCCCGTGCGCAACTCGTCGGTGCGTTGCCTGCGGATCTCGCGGCGGTGGCGCTCGTCCAGGTCCTTCACGCCCGCCGTCAGATCGGCGCGGGCAGCCCGGCCCACCTTCCCGTTCACCGAGGCCGCCCGGGCGTTGCGCTCCTCGAGGGCGGATGTCTCGGCCGCCTGGCGGGCCTTCAGCGGCTCGACCGAGGAGTCGAGCAGGCCGATGAGCTCGTCGGCGAGGCCCGCCGCCGTTGCGCCGGTGCCGTCGAGGCGCGCGGGCACGCTCCGCCACGCCTGGCGGCGGGCCTCGAAGCCGGGGTCGGCGGCGAGGAGCCGGGCCCGGTCGGGACGGCCGCCAGCGACCTCGGCCAGGTGGTCGGCCCGCTCGGGGCTGACGCCGTCGGCGACGAGCAACTCCACCACGGCGGCCAGCGGAACCGGGCGGAAGTCGATCCGCACGCACCTGCTGGCGATGGTGATCAGGTCGGCGGGGACGTGTTCGGCCAGGACGACGAACACGGTGGACGGCGGCGGTTCCTCGATCGTCTTCAGCAACGCCGGCCCGGCCACTCCGACGAGGTGGAAGTCCGTCAGGACCAGGACCTTGCGGTCCCCCTCCACCGGGGAGCGCGCCGCCAGGCGCGTGACCTCCCGGGCGGCGTCGATCGTGATGGCGGCCCCCTCCCGCTCCACCACGGCGACGTCGGGATGGATGCCGGCGAGGACCCTCCGGCACGAGTCGCAGGTTCCGTCACCGCCGCCGGGGCAGAGCAGGGCGGCGGCGAACGCGGCGGCGGCAGCCCTCTTGCCTGTGCCCTCCGGGCCGACCAGCAAGTAGGCGTGCACCGGCCGGCGGGCGGCGGCACGCAGGGCGGCGACCGCTGCGGGCTGGCCCGCCACGGTGGCGAACAGCCGCTCGCTGGGGAGGTCGACGGACGGGGAGCTCACCGCCCCCATCATGGCCTCCCCACCCGCTGGCGGAGAGAATGGCGCGCGACCACCGCTTGCCGAGGCATACTCCGAGCGTCTGATCCGCTGCGATCCCGGGGGAGGAAACAGGTGGACGAGCGACACGCCCGCCAGCTACTGCGGGAGGAACGGGAAGAGGTCCAACGGCTGCTCGCCGAAGTCGGTCGGCGGGACGCGGTGCGGGAGGCCGGCGACGAGCACGCCGACCGGGACGACGGCGCCCAACCCCTGACGGCCGACGGCACGGACGAGGCCGTGGCCGCCGGGCTGCGCGCCCGGCTCGACGCCATCGCCCGCGCCGAGGCCCGGCTCGACGCCGGGACATACGGCCTGTCCGTGAAGAGCGGTGAGCCCATCCCCGACGAGCGGCTGGAAGCAGACCCGGCGGCAGAGCTGACAGTCCAGGAGGCCGCTGCGGCCCGGCGGTGAGCAGGGCCCGGCCCGCCGGCTGGAGCCCGGCCTACGACCGGTCCGCCACCGTTGCCTGGGCTGGACCAAACTTCCCCAGCGAGCGCCCGGGTGGCATGCCGCGACACCGATGTCAGGGGCTTCACCCAACTCCATCCAACCGAGGACGGACCGGGCCTCTCCCCCACCCGAGCATGGCAGAACGTGGCGGGGCTCTCCGTCGAATGGACATGTCGGTCTACACCGGAACGAAGGCGGGCTTCGGCTCGTTGTTTGGGCAGTTGACCGCGATAATCGCGGACAACTGCCCAAACAACGCGATGGTCACGGGCTGTTGCCGACACTGCCGGCCCCTCTGGATCTTCCATCCCCTCGGCCCCTCCCGGTTCCGCAGGCTCCTCCCGGTTCCGCCGGCCCCTCCCCCCTCCTCCCCGCTCCTCCGGGCGCTGGGACCGGGGCTAGGACGGCCGGGACGAGCTGGGGCCGGAGCGGGCCGGCAACCGGTCCACCACCGCTGCGACGCGCTCCGCCACCTCGTCCATGGCACCGGCCCCGTCGACGGTGGACCACCTGGCCGGATCACCGCCGGCGAGCGACGCGAACCCCCGTTCCACCCTGGCGAAGAACTCGGCGTCCTCGCCCTCCATGCGGTCCGGGGCAACAGGACGGTCCCGGAGCCGGGCGGCGACGACCTCGGGGGTGACCGCGAGGAGCACCACGAGGTCCGGTTCCCATCCCGCCGCCGCCCAGGATGACAGCAGTTGCAGCCTCTGGGGGTCCAGACCCCGCCCCCAACCCTGATAGGCGAGCGTCGAGCCGGAGAAGCGGTCGCAGACGACGTCCCGCCCCGCCGAGAGGGCCGGGGCGATCACAGTGGCGACGTGCTGAGCGCGGGCGGCCAGGAGCAGCAGCGTCTCGGTGCGGGCGTCGAGTGGAGGGCCGTGGAGCAGGAGCTCACGGATGCGCTCGCCGACTTCGGTCCCTCCCGGTTCCCGGGTGAGCACGGCGCCGAGGCGTTCTGCGAGGATCGCCGCCTGCGTCGACTTGCCGCTCGCTTCGCCACCCTCGAGGACGATGAAGCGGCCCCGCAGCGCCGGCGCCCCGGCGCCCCGTGTCACCGCCGGGGTGCCCCCTTCTCAGCCGCCTTCGCCGCTCCCTGCGCCTTCGCCGCTCCCTGCGCCTTCTTCGCCGCTCCCTGCGCCTTCTTCGCTGGTGCTGCCTTCTTCGCTGACCCTGCCTTCCGTCCGCCGCCGGTCTTCTTCTTCACCGGCCCGGCTGCCCGGCGGTCGGCGAGCAACTCGGCGGCGCGCTGGGCCGTCATGCCCTCCACCGTGTCGCCCTTGCGGAGGGAGGCGTTGGTCTCGCCATCTGTCACGTACGGCCCAAACCTTCCTTCCCGCACCACGATGATCCCCCCGCTCACCGGGTCCGGGTCGAGCTCCCGTAGCGGCGCAGCCGAACGTTGCCCCCGGCGCGTCTTTGGCTGGGCGAAGAGAACGAGTGCCTGGTCCAACGTGACGTCGAACAGCGCCTGCTCGCTGTCCAGGGACCTCGAGTCGTCCCCCTTCTTCAGGTACGGCCCATAACGGCCGTTGGTCGCCACTACCTCCTCATCCGTCGCCGGATCGACCCCCACCAGCCGGGGAAGGGTGAGGACCCGCAACGCGTCTTCGAGGGTCACGGTGTGGGGGTCCATCCCGGAGAGAAGCGACGCCGTCCGCGGTTTGCCGTCCACGTCGTCGGCCTCCCCCAGCTGCACGTAAGGGCCGTACCGCCCGGCACGAACCATGACCGCCAGCCCCGTGTCCGGGTCGTCGCCCACCACCCGGTCCGTGGACCCGACCGCCAGCAACTCCTCCGCCCGGGCCGGTGTCAGCTCGTCCGGCGCGAGATCCTCGGGCACGGACGCCCGCTCGCCGCCCCTCTCGAGGTACGGGCCGTAGCGACCGACGCGCAGGACGATGGGCTGGCCGTCGGAGGTCTCCCCGATCGGGATGGAGTTGATCTGACGGGCGTCGATCTCGTCGAGCTGGTCGGAGACGAGCCGCTTCAGCCCGAGCGCGCCGGCATGGAAGCCGTGGCCGCCACCGGCCGTGCCCCCATCGCCGTCCCGCGCCCCGCCGACCTGCAGCCCACCACTCGGGACGGTGCCGTCACCGCCGGCGGCGAGGCCCGGCTCCACCGTTCCGAAGTAGAACCGTGTCAGCCACGGCACCGACTCCTCGCCACCGCGGGCGATCTCGTCGAGGTCCTCCTCCATCTCGGCGGTGAACCCGTAGTCGACGAGCTTGCCGAAGAACTGCTCGAGCAGGGTGATGACGGCGAAGCTCGTCCACGACGGCACGAGGGCGGTGCCCTTCTTCCAGGCGTAGCCGCGATCCTGGATGGTCTGGAGGATCGAGGCGTAGGTGGACGGCCGCCCAACGCCCAACTCCTCGAGCGCCTTGACCAGCGACGCCTCGGTGTACCGCGCCGGCGGGGAGGTGCTGTGCTCTTCGGCCGCCAGCGCCAAGGCGTCGAGGGCGTCGCCCTCCGCCAGCGCCGGCAGCCGGACCTCCCGGTCGCCGAGCTCGGCGTCGGGGTCATCGGAACCCTCGACGTACGCCCGCAGGAACCCCGGGAAGGTGATGACCCGCCCGCTTGTGGCGAACTCGGCGTCCTCGCCGGCCGCCGTCGTCGCCCCCAGCCGGACCTGGACGGAGCGGCCCTCCGCGTCGGTCATCTGCGACGCCACGGTGCGCATCCAGACCAGCTCGTAGAGGCGGCGCATGTCCCCCGACAGGCCGGCCTGCTCCGGCGTGCGGAACGTCTCGCCCGCCGGGCGGATGGCCTCGTGGGCCTCCTGGGCGTTCTTCACCTTCTTGTCGTAGCGGCGGGGCTGCGCCGGCACGTAGCGGTCGCCGTAGAGCGCCCGGGCCTGCGCGCGGGCCGCCTCGAGCGCCTCGGTCGACAGGGTGGTGGAGTCGGTGCGCATGTAGGTGATGAAGCCGGCCTCGTAGAGATCCTGGGCAACCCGCATCGTGCGGGCCGAGCCGAAGCGCAGCTTCCGGCCGGCCTCCTGCTGGAGCGTCGAGGTCATGAACGGCGGCGCCGGCGAGCGCCGCCACGGCTTCTCCTCGACGGAGCGCACTGCGAACTCGCGGCCCTCGAGCCGACCAGCGAGCGCACGGGCGGTTGCCTCATCGAGCCGCACGACGTCGTCGCGGGCGAGGTTGCCGTCCTCGCCAAAATCCCTCCCCGTCGCCAACCGCCTCCCCTGGAGGGCGACGAGCGTGGCGCCGAAATGGCCCTGGCGCACCTCGGGTCGGGCATCTCCATGAACCTCGAAGGTCCCGGCGACGTCCCAGTAGCCGGCGGCCCGGAAGCGCATCCGGGCCCGCTCCCTCTCGACGAGCAGGCGTGTCGCCGGCGACTGCACCCGCCCGGCGGAGAGGTTGCGCATCACCTTCTTCCAGAGGACGGGCGACACCTCGTAGCCGTACAGCCGGTCCAGGATCCGCCGGGTCTCCTGGGCATCGACGAGGCGGCGGTCGAGATCGCGGCTCTCGCGCACCGCGCGCTCGATGGCTGCCTTGGTGATCTCGTGGAACACCATCCGCCGCACCGGCACCCTCGGCGCCAGCACCTCGAGCAGGTGCCATGCGATCGACTCGCCCTCGCGGTCCTCGTCGGTCGCGAGGTAGACCTCACTGGCCCCCTTGAGCAGGGCCTTCAGCTTGCGCACCTGGTCCCGCTTGTCGGGGGTGACCACGTAGAGGGGCTTGAAGTCGTTGTCCACGTCCACGCCCAGGCGTGCCCACGCCTCGCCCTTGTAGGCGGGCGGCACGTCGGCGGCGTTGCGGGGCAGGTCCCGGATGTGGCCGATCGAGCTCTCGACGATGTAGTCGGAGCCGAGGAAGCCTGCAATGGTCCGGGCCTTGGCCGGGGACTCGACGATGACGAGGGGCTTTGGCATGGCGTTCGGGGCAGCCTAGGAGCGTGGGCGGGCAGGCAGGTGCAGGGTCGGCCGGCCACCAGGACCGGCCGGGGCACCACAATCGGCCCCGCCGCCGCCGGGTGTCAACCCACCGCCTTCAGGTGCCAGCGCCGATTCGATCTCGGCTCGCAGTCGCTGCGGTTCGCAGGTGACGGTCAGCCAGTCCGACTCGATGATGTAGAAGCCCTCGGCACGGATCCGGTTGCGGCGGTGCAGGTCGGCGGCCCGCGCCCTCGGGCTGGAGTGGTACGCGAACCCGTCCACCTCGAGCACCAGCCCCGGCGCCAGCAGGAAGTCGATGCGGTACCGGCCCCCGCAGACCTGCCGCTCCATCCCGATCGGCGCGTAGCCCCAGGCCTTCAGCAGCCGTAGGACCTGGCTCTCGAGGACCGAGGGGTGGGGCGGTTCCGCCAACCCGCGCCGTTCGCACACCGCCCGTATGGCAGCGGGGCCGGGCCGCCCACGTCCGGCGAGAAGGGCAACGGCCCGGGCCAGATCCCGCGCCTGGACCTGACGCCTGGCGATCGCCTTGTCCGTGAGATCGTCGAGCGTCCCCACCGCCAGCCCGCTCGCCGCCAGGTCGACGAGGGTCTGGACGACGTCGGTCACGGCAATCCCCTGCCGCTGCCTCGGGCGCCGGCCCGGTCCCCGCCGGCGGTGGATGTCGACTCCGTGGAGGTCCGCGTCCGCCGGGTACGGCACCGTCACGCACGGCCGGGCCGGTGCCTTGGCGACGAGATCCCACAGCCACGCCGCCGAGGCGTGGGAAGCCACCGCCGAGGGGCCGGCGCCGGCGACCGCCGCCGTCAGCTGCGTCGCCGGCGACAGCGGCGTGCCCACCGGCACGTAGACGCCCGCGTGCAGGCGTTGCCACCGACCCCGCGCCACCCGTGCCCGGATCTCGGCCGGGGTCATCCCGAGCCGGCGCGCCTCCCGGGCGGTGACCACACCGTGATGCTGGACCAGGTGGGCGTTGAGCGCCCGTTCGATCTTGCTGTCCACTCGAGGCAGTCTGGCACCCGCCTGTGACATCCCATCGAACTGTGAGTGATTTCTACACAGTGTGTGTACTTTTCACTCACAGTTCGGGGATAGGGCTCCGGCGGGCGCCGGCGGGCGCCGGCGGGCGCCGGCGGGCGGCCCCTACTCGTCCTCCACCAGGCGCGCCCGGACCTCGAGGAGCTGTTGGACGAGGTCCCCGGACTCTGCCTGCGCGTAGCTCTCGATGGCAGCAACGAGGACGTCACGGTGCGCACCGACGAGCATGCCAGCGTCGAGGCTCTCCTCGGGGACTGTGAGGCCGGCGGTGCCCACGACCGGCGGCTCCTCGCCGGCGGCGGTGCCCACGACCGGCGGCTCCTCGCCGGCGGCGGCCTCGACGGCGACATC
>JAJZJY010000231.1 GCA_021809885.1 Actinomycetes bacterium | reverse complement strand
CGAGCTCGGCTTGCCGGCCGGCGAGCTGCCGCAGCCGCCGGCGGGCGTCGTCGAGGCGACCGCGCTCCACGCCGCCGGCGGCGTCGAGGGCTGAACGCTGGGCCGCCGGGGCGAGCAACGACTGGGAAGCGTGCTGGCCGTGCAGGTCGAGCAGCGTGGCGCCGAGCTCGGCGAGGGAGGCGGCGCTCGCCATCCGCCCGTCGAGGTAGGCGCGTGAACGCCCGGCGGCGGACACGGCCCGGGTGAGGATCATCTCGCCGGGAGCGGCCCCGAAGCGGCCCTCGACCACGGCCTCCTCCGCCCCCGGCCGCACGAGGAGGCTGTCGGGCCGCTCGCCGACGAGCAGGCCGAGGGCTTCGACGATGAGGGTCTTGCCCGCCCCCGTCTCGCCGGTCAGGGCGGTGAGGCCGGGCCCGGGCAGGACCGTCTGGTCGTCGATGACCCCCAGGTCCCGCACCCGCAGCTCGAGCAGCATGGCGCCTACGGTTGGTCGAGGCCGAACTTGGCCCGCAGGATCTCCGGGAACTCGTGGCCCTCGAAGGTGACCAGGCAGGCGTCCTTGCCGGCGAGCATCTCGACCTCCTCCCCGTCGCCGAGCCCCCCGACGAGGACCCCGTCCACGACGACGTCCGCCGGCCGCCCGTCCGTCGCCCGCACGGTGACGCGCTCGTCGGCGTCGAGGACGAGGGACCGGTCGAACAGCGAGTGCGGCGCCACCGGGGTCACGATCTGCACCCGGGCCCTGGGCGACACGATCGGCCCCCGGGCCGAGAGGTTGTAGGCCGTCGAGCCGGTCGGGGTCGCGACGATGAGTGCGTCGGCGGCGAACGCCACGAAGGGGCGGCCACCGACGGCGACCTCCACCCGGATGGTGTGGCCGCCGCCGGGTCGCTGGAGGACGACGTCGTTGAGGCAGAAGTGGCGCTCGCCGTCGACGCAGCCGCCCGGCCGGCGCCGGCAGACCTCGAGGGTCATCCGCCGGTCGAGGGTGTGGTCGCCGGCCAAGAAGCGCCGCAGGCCGTCCTCGAGGTCAGCCGGCTCGAGGGTCGTGAGGTAGCCGAGGTGGCCGAGGTTGACGCCGAGGACGGGGACGCCGGCAGGGGCGGCGACGCGCACCGCCCGCAGCATCGTGCCGTCGCCCCCCAGGCTCACGACCAGGTCGATGCCGGAGAGCTCGGCGCCGGCGGTGCCGTCGGGGCGGTCGGTGACGTCGAGGCGGCGGCCCTCGTGGCCGAACTGCTCGAGCCACCGGGCGGCACGGTCCCGGATGGCGACGGCCTCGGGGCGCTCCTCGTGGGCGATGAGGCCGACCGCCGCCATCAGCCCGCCCCGGTCGCCTCGGCCAGGGCCGCCTCGACGAGGGCTCCCGGGTCGCTGCCGGGGCTGCCGGGACCGCCGGGGCGGAGGTGGAGGACGAACTCGACGTTGCCGCCGGCGCCGCGGATCGGGGAGACCATCGCCTCCATCATGGTCGCTCCCTGTGACGTCATGGCCGATGCCACGCCGCTGAGGGCGTCCCGCCAGGCGGCGGGGTCGCGGATGACCCCCCGCCCCCGTGACACCTCGCGGCGCCCCGCCTCGAACTGCGGCTTCACGAGGACGACGAGGTCGCCGCCGGCCTCGGTCAGGGCGACGAGGGCGGGAGCCACCGTGCGCAGCGAGATGAACGACAGGTCGGCGACGACGACGCGAAACGGCCCGCCGAGCGCCGCCGGCGTGGCGTGGCGCACGTTGACCCCTTCCCGGCTGTCGACCCTCGGGTCGGCACGGAGGCGCTCGTGGAGCTGGCCGTGCCCGACGTCGACGGCGACGACGCGCGCCGCGCCCCGCTGCAGCAGGGCGTCGGTGAAGCCGCCCGTCGACGCGCCGGCGTCGAGCGCCACCCGTCCGGTGACGTCGATGCCGAAGCGGGAGAGGGCGGCGTCGAGCTTCTCGCCTCCCCGCCCGACGAAGCGCGCCGCGGGGCCGGCCACCGTGACCGCCTCTCCCGGCGTTACGAGGCGGGCCGCCTTGTCCGCCGGGGCGCCGGCGACACTGACGCGCCCGGCCGCGACGAGCTCGGCGGCCTGGGCCCGGCTCGCCGCCATCCCCCGCCGCACCAGTTCGGCGTCGAGGCGGCGGCGGGGGCTCAGCTCGGGCCCGGGGCTTTCCGGGCGCCCAGCGCCTTGCGCGCCGTACCCGCTGCCTTCCTGGGGGCGGCCTTCCCGGGCGCTGCCTTCCTGGTACCGGGTCCGGGGGCCGCAGCAACCTTCTTCGCCGGCCTGGCGTTGGCGGCAGCCGCTGTCTTGGCGGCGGCGCGCTTGGTCGCCGCCGAGGCGGAGGAGGCAGGCGATCCGCGGCCTGTCTCGGCGGCAGGGGCAGCGGCGGTGGCCCGCCGCGCGGTGCCCGCCCCCCGAGCCGGCGGGCGGGCACCACCGCCGATGCGCCGCTCGAGGTCGGCTAGGTCCGCCTTGGTGGCGAGTCCCAACGCGGATAGCTGGGAGGCGACCTCCTTGCGGATCAACTCGAGGAGTTGCTCGCTGCCCCGCCGGCCTCCGGCGCGCAGCTCGCCCACGGCTGCACCGGCGCGCTGCGTAGTGGACTCGCCGATGGCGCCGAGGTCCCGGAGGAGCTCCTCCGCCTTGGCGCGGGCGACCTCGAGGAGATCGGCGCCGGCTTCCTGGTACCGCTTCAACCGCTCATCGGGGCCCATGGTGCAAGGCTAGTCAACCGGTGCCGGCCAGCAGCTGCTCGACCGCTCCTGCGAGGTCGGCGGCCACGAGGGTCGGCGCCGGCGTGACCGGGAGGTCCGCTGCCGTGGTGCAGCCGGACAGCACCAGGGCGAACGGTGCGCCGACAGCGATGGCAAACGCCCCGTCGGTGTCGGGGCGGTCACCGATCATGACGCGGGGGGACCCGAAGCGGGACCGCACCAGCTCGGCCGCCGCCCGGTACGGCTTGCCTGCGACCTCGGGATGGCGGCCCGACGCCGTAGCCACGAAGGCGACGACGGCCCCAGCCCCGGGCAGCGGGCCGTCACCCGTCGGGTAGGTGGCGTCGGTGTTCGTGGCGACGAAGCGGGCACCGTCGCGGATGGCCGTGGAGGCCGCCGCCAGCTCGTCGTAGTCGAGGGTGGTGCTGCGCCCCACCACCACGGCGTCGGGGCCGGGCACGGCGTCGGACGCCACGACGGTGACGCCCCGCTCGGCCAGGGCCTCGCGGATCCCCTCGGCGCCGACCACGGCGGCGCGCTGGCCGGGGGACAGCATCGAGGCGGCCGCCTGGGCGGAGGTCACCAGGTCCGCCTGGCAGGCCTCCACGCCGGCAGTGGCCAGGCGGCTCGTGTACTCCGCCAGCGTCGGCCCGGAGTTGTTGGAGACGAAGACCACCCGCTCACCGGCGTCACGCAACCGGCGTATCGCTTCCGGGGCGCCCGGAATGGGCGTTCCTGCCAGCCAGACCACGCCGTCGACGTCGATCACCCAGGTCACGGCCGGCCAGTCTCGCACGTATCGCCCGGTCTGATCTTGCCTGGTCAGCAAGGTTCTGCTTGCTGTCGGCGCCGCTGGGGAGTACTCAGGGAGGATGCCGCGATTCGAGCCGTTCTCGGGACTGCGCTACTCGCTCTCGCACATCTCGTCGCTCGACGACGTGGTGTGCCCCCCCTACGACGTGATCGCCGACGAGGAACGCTCCCGGCTCATGGCCCGAAGTCCGGCCAACGTCGTGCGCCTCGAGCTGCCGCGGGCCGAGGACGGCGACGACCCCTACCTGGCGGCCGCCAAGCTGCTCGACGCGTGGCGCGACGGCGGCATCCTGCACCGCGACCGGGTGCCGGCATTCTACGGGTACCGGATGACCTACCCCGACGAGTTCGGGGCGCCCCGCTCCACCGTCGGTGTGATCGGCGCCTTGGGGCTCGAACCCCCCGGCGAGGGCATCCTCCCCCACGAGCAGACCACGCCCAAGGCGCGATCGGACCGCCTGCAGCTGTTGCGGGCCACCCGGGCGAACCTCTCCCCCATCTGGTGCCTGTCGCCCACGGCGGGGCTCACCGACCTGCTCGGCTCCTCCCACCATCCCCACCCGGCGGAGCGGACCAGCTGCGACGACGGGGTCTGCCACGAGCTGTGGCCGATCACCGACCGCCACGAGGTGGACGACATTGCCCACGCTGTCGGGTCGTCACCGGTGCTGATCGCCGACGGCCACCACCGCTACGAGACGGCCCTGGCCTTCCAGGCCGAGGAGCGCGGGGCGACGAGTGGGCGCCCCGGCGACCATGATCTCGTGATGTCGCTCGTGGTGGAGCTGGCCGAGGGCGAGCTGACCGTCGGCGCCATCCACCGCCTCCTCTCCGGCCTCCCCGACGGCTTCGACCTGGCGTCGGCTCTGGAGCCCTGGTTCGAGCTGGCACCCACCGCAGCGGTGGACGCCAGCATCGGCCGGCGCATGGTCGAGGCCGGGGCGCTCGCCGTCGTCACCCCGGCAGGCACGTGGCTGGCCGAGCCCCGGGCGACGACGGCGGAGGCCGCCACCCACGACCTGGACTCCAGCCGCCTCGACGTCGCCCTCGCCGGGCTACCCCGCCACCAACTCGACTTCCAGCACGGCTGGGACCTCTGTGCTGCGGCGGTGGCCGGCGGCCACGCCCAGGCGGCCGTGCTCCTGCGGCCGGCGGCGGTCGGGCAGATCGCGGCCATCGCCCACGGCGGGGTGCGCATGCCGCCCAAGACGACGTTCTTCTGGCCCAAGCCGCGCACCGGCCTCGTGGTCCGCGAGCTGATCGACTAGCCCGAACCTCCCCCCGATCGCACTCGGGTTGGACGTATAGGTCCACACCGGAACCGGAGGCGGGCTCTGGCGCGTTGTTCGGGCAGTTGTCCGCGATTATCGCGGTCAACTGCCCAAACAACGCGATGGCCATGGCCCCATGCCGACCCTGCCGGTCTCTCTGGATCTTCCGTCCTTCCGGCCCTTCCACATCACCGCGGGCAGCGAGACCGGCGTCCTCGGTATCAGGTTTCAGGTGGCGCCGGCGTCGGCGCCGGCGGTCTGGGTCAGGCCGGCGAGGTCCCAGAGCCTGGCAGTGAAGGCGTTGACGAGCCCGAGGTCGGTGCACAGCTTGCGTGGCTTGGATCCGGCAGCGGCACGGATGGCACGGTGCGAGGGGTGCCGTACGGCCTCGCGCATCACAGCGGAGGGGATGCCGTGTGCTCGGCCGAGCTGCGCCGGCGGGTCGACCATGATCCGGACCATGGCCCCGTACAGCAGCGGAGCCCGCAGCGCCAGGCGGAGCCTGCGCGTCCGCGACGAGCGGGGCACCTCGATGCGCAGGTAGTTGCGGGCGAAGGAGATGTGGCGGGCTTCTTCGGTGACGTGGATGCGCATGATCCGTTCGAGGAGCGGGTGGCGCACCCCCGCCCGTAGGCGCTGGCGCTGCAGGTGGTCGACGGGGTCCTCACCGCCGAGGACGAAGAGGAAGAACAATTGGGGGTCGGCCCGCGACAGCCGGATGACGAACCTCTCGGCGACGAAGGTGATGAGCCGGGGCAGTCCCCGCACCGGCAGGCCGCTGCGGTTGACGAACTCCTGGAACATCAAGGTGTGCTGCGACTCCTCGATGATCTCGTGGTGCAGGTAGCGGAACGCCTCGGCTCCGTTGGGCAGCCGGAAGACGTAGCTCAGCAGCCCCCGCTGCAGGATGTTCTCGAACTCCCAGCCGATGCGCATGGCGGCCGCCACCCGGTGCAGGGCGATGGCCGAGCGCACCTCTTCTGGCTGGGAGCGGTACCAGTCGGTGTGCCCGAGGCCGTCGCCCTCCCACAGGTCCCAGCGGGGGTCGGACGGGTCGACGGCGAAGTCGGGATCGTCCCAGGCAACGTCGGTGTAGGCGTCGAAGTGCTTGTCGACGCTCTGGCGGGACAGGCGCTCGACGATGGAGCGGAAGGTGGCGTCGGCTTCGGTGACGGTCACGGCATTCTCCTTCTCGAAGGTGCGGTCCCCGCCGCCGAGCGGGGGTGTCACGGCCCATCCCAGCGGGCGGCGCGGTCGACGAGGGATTGGGGCAGGACCCGGCGGAGCTGCCAGCCGAGGCGTGCCTCGATGCCCACGGGCACGACGCTGCGGTCGCGCTCGACGGCGTCGATCACAGCGGCGGCGACGATCGACGGGTGGTGCCCCCGCGAGAAGAGCCTCTCGGTCCGCAGCCGTGACGGCGCGCCCGCCCGCTCGCCGCGGTAGCGGGTGTTGGAGGCCACGATGTCGGTGTCGATCACCCCGGGGCAGACGACCGAGACCCCCACACCGCGGTCGTGCCAGTCGGCGCGCAGGCACTGGCTGAACGCCAGGAGGGCGGCCTTGGTCGTGACGTACCCGGGCTCGGTGGCCCGCGGCGTGTATGCCAGGCCGGAGCTGACGTTGACGACGTGGCCGGATCCCCGCCCCACCATCGCCGCCCCGAAGCCCTTGGTCACCTGCACAGCCCCCATCAGGTTGACGCCGACGATCCAGTCCCAGTCCTCGAGCTCCGTGTCGAGGAACCTCCCGGTCATGCCCACGCCGGCGTTGTTGACGACCACGTCGGGGATGCCCCGCCCTGCCAGCACCCGCTCGGCGAGGGCGGCCACTCCCGCCCTGTCCGAGACGTCGCACGCCTCGGCGAAGCCCCCGCAATCCGCCGCCACCTTCTCTGCCCGGGCGCCGTCGATGTCGACGGCCACCACGCTGGCGCCGCGACGTGCTAGCGCCTCCGCCGTCGCCCGGCCGATGCCGCTGCCCGCTCCGGTCACTACGGCCAGTGCGCTGTCCAGCTTCACCGTGACAACTGTACCAGTGAACGATGTGATAATCAAGGACGTGAGGTCGTCCGGGCTGTCGACGCCTCTACAGCACCTGTGTACGCACGGTGTTCGGGAGCACCCCGGTTGACGGAAGCTCGCGCGACATCGATGCCCGGTTCACCCAGGCTCAGGCTCAGGATCAATGCTTGGCCAGCGGATGAACTTGTCTTGCCGTACTGAGCAGTTCCCGAAGGTGGTCGGTGGTGTTGGGTACCCGCTTGTCCGCGACGATGCCGGCCTGCGTCAGGGTTATGCCAAACGGCGAGCTC
>JAJZJY010000230.1 GCA_021809885.1 Actinomycetes bacterium | reverse complement strand
CACCGGAACCGAAGGCGGCCTCCAGCACGTTGTTCGGGCAGTTGTCTGCGATTATCGCGGTCAACTGCCCGAACAACGCGATGGCCATGGCTCCATTGCCGACCCTGCCGGTCCCTCTGGATCTTCTGTCCCAACTCCTCCGACCCTCCTGGGAGGGCCTTTCCGGCCTTCCACTCCATACGGGTGCGAAGCCGGGCAGCAACAACGACATGACACCGACCGGCCTGCGACGCCTGCGGCCCGATCTCGGTCGCTCCCCGACCGAAACCGCAGCTGTGGAGTCGGAGTCCTCCCCTTCCACCGATCCTACGGGCCGGGTGTGACGGCTATCGGGGCCGCAACAAGCCGACCAGCGCCTCGATCGCCAGCCGGTAGCCGTCGCCGCCGAAGCCGGCCACGACGCCGGTCGCCACCGGGGAGACGACGGATCGGTGCCGCCAGGGCTCACGCCGCTGCGGGTTGGACAGGTGCAACTCCACGACCGGGCCGTCGAAGGCGGCCAGGGCATCGTGGAGCGACCAGGCGTAGTGGGTGAGCGCACCGGGGTTGACCACGATGCCGGCGGCGTACCCGCCGGCAGCGTGTACGGCGTCGACCAGGTCGCCCTCGTGGTTGGACTGGCGGTGCTCCAAGCGGTAGCCGTGGCGGGTGGCGGCCTCCTCTGCCACCCGCCGGTGGTCCTCGAGAGCGGCTGTCCCGTAGACCTCGGGCTCGCGCTGGCCGAGCAGGTCGAGGTTGGGCCCGGAGAGCAGGAGGATCGTCGCCGTCACGGCCGCAGCTCCTCCAACGTGGCGGCAACGGCCGCCGGCGCGACGTCACCCACCACTTCGAGCCCTCGCCGGCCGGCGAGGACGAAGGTGAGGCCGGTCACCGCCTTCTTGTCCCTCGACATGGCGGTCAGGAGCGCCTCGCCGTCGGCATCCGCCGGTAGCCGGCGTGGCAGGTCGTAGCCGTCGAGCAGGGCGTCGTGGCCGGCCACGCTCGCATCGTCGATGCGGCCGAGGCGGCGGGCGAGCCGGGCGGCGAAGCGCAGACCGATGGCGACTGCCTCGCCATGGCGGAGGTCGTAGCCGCCGACGGTCTCCAGGGCGTGGGCGAGCGTGTGGCCGTAGTTGAGCAGCGCCCGGCGCCCCGCCTCGCGCTCGTCAGCGGCGACGTACCCCGCCTTGCACGTCACGCAGGCGGCAACCGCCTCGTCGAGAGGGAGATCGCTGAGGCCCTCCACCCCGAGGAAGGCGTACTTGGCCATCTCCCCCAGCCCGCTGCGGTATTCGCGGGGGGGCAGCGTCTCCAGGGTCTCCACGTCGCAGAGGACCGCCGCCGGCTGCCAGAACGCTCCGACGAGGTTCTTGCCCTCGGGAAGGTTCACTCCGGTCTTGCCTCCGATGGCGGCGTCCACCTGGCCGAGGAGGGTCGTGGGCACGTGCACCACGGCGACGCCGCGGTGGTAGACCGCGGCGGCGAAGCCGGCGACGTCGGTCACCATGCCCCCGCCCGCTCCGATGACCACATCTGCCCGGGTCAGCCCCCACCGGGAGAAGGCGCGGCAGAGCTTCTCGACGGAACCGAGATCCTTTGCCTGCTCCCCCTCGTCGATGACGAACACCTCCTGGTCGATGCCGGCGTCGACCGCCCAGGGGATGGACCGCTGGGTGACGACGGCTGCCCGGCCGGCGCCGGCGGGCAGGACCTCCGCCAAGCGGTGGCGGGCGCCGGCGCCGACGAGCACCGGGTAGGCGCCGCCCGGGGCATCGACGGTGATCTCCTTCACTGTCGGGCCCGGCCCGTGGCGGTGAGGATGCGGTCGGCGACGGCATCCGGCGCCAGCTCGTCGACGTCGACGGTGACCGCGGCGAGCTGGGCGTAGAGCGGGCGGCGCTCGGCGTCCAGCCGCCGGAGGTTCGTGGCCGGGTCGCCCTCCAGCAGGGGGCGCCCGTCGCCGGACCCGATCCGGGCGGCGAGGGTGTCGGGTCGAGCCCGCAGCCAGACCACGGTTCCGCCGTGCCTGATGAGGTCACGGTTGGCGGGGTCGAGCACCGCTCCGCCTGCGACGCTGACCACCGTCGGTCCCGGCCGTGCCACCGCATCTGCGAGAGCTCTCGACTCCTCCGAGCGGAACGCCCCCTCGCCGTCGGTGTGCCAGATCTCGGGGACGGTCCGGCCGGTCCGCCGCCGGACTTCGGCGTCGCTGTCCAGGTAGGCGGCTCCGAGCCGTTGGGCAAGGAGGTGCCCGACGGTCGTCTTGCCAGCGCCCATCATCCCGATCAGCAGGACGTGGTCGCCGCTGCCCCCCGCTGCCCTCGCCGCCATCTCCCTTCAGCTCCCGGCGGGCGGGCGGGAGTCGATCGAGCGGGCGTAGGCGTCGTGGTTGCGGCGGAGCTCGGCGACGGAGTCGCCGCCGAACTTGCGTAGCACCTCGCCAGCGAGGACGAGCCCCATCATCGTCTCCGCCACGACGCCCATCGCCGGCACGGCGGTCACGTCCGTCCGCTCCCTGAACGACACCGCCTCCTCCTTCGTGACGGTGTCGACGGTCTTGAGCACAGGGCGGTTGAGCGTGGAGAGGGGCTTCATGGCGACCCGAGCGACGAGCGGCTCCCCCGTCGTCATGCCGCCCTCCATGCCGCCGCTCCAGTTGGACTCCCGCCCGTAGCCAGCGGAGGGGTCCCACGTTATGGGGTCGTGCGCCTCCGAGCCGCGGCGGTGGGCGACGTCGAAGCCGTCGCCGATCTCGACACCTTTCACCGCCTGGATGCTGAGCATGGCCTGGCCGAGGAGGCCGTCGAGCTTGCGGTCCCAGTGGACGTGGCTGCCGAGGCCCACCGGGACCCCGTAGGCGATCACCTCCACCACGCCGCCCAGCGAGTCGCCGACCTTTGCGGCGGCCTTGATCTCGGCGACCATGGCCGCCTCGGCCTCCGGGTCGAAGCAGCGCACCTCCGATGCGTCGACGGCGCCCAGGTCCTCGGGTCCGGGGCGCCTCCCCGCCTTTGCCGTGACCGGGCCCATGGCGACCACGTGGCTGACGACATCGACTCCGAGCTCGGCGAGGAGGCCCTTGGCGAGCGCGCCGGCCGCCACCCGTGCGGCCGTCTCCCTTGCCGACGCCCGCTCGAGCACGTCGCGGGCGTCGTCGAAGCCGTACTTCTGCATCCCCACAAGGTCGGCGTGACCGGGGCGGGGTTTGGTGAGGGGCTTCTCGGTCCGCCCCGGGGCGGGGGACATCTCCCGCTCCCACTTGGGCCACTCGGTGTTGGCGATCTCGATGGCTACGGGAGATCCGAGGGTGCGGCCGTGGCGTATCCCGCCGAGCAGCGTCAGGCGATCCTCCTCCAATCGCATGCGGGGCCCGCGGCCGTAGCCGAGCCGCCGGCGGGCGAGCTCGCCTGCGATCCGCGCCTCGGTGACGGCGAGACCGGCGGGCAGGCCCTCCACGATGACAACGAGGCCCCGGCCGTGGGACTCACCAGCGGTGAGGAAGCGCAGCACCCCGGGATCGTAGCGCCGGCGTCGGCGGGCCCCAGCAGCCAGCAGGCCTCAGCCGGCCGGCTGGTAGAACATGTCGGCGCTGAGGGTGAGCTGGAGCGGCTGCGCCGTCGGGGCGGCCGAGCCGCCGGAGATCTGGATCGTCTGGATGACGAACAGGCGCGGGAGCCGGTCCAGGTCCACGACGAACGCCTTCAACTGCGCGTAGGTGCCCGACGCCGCCATCGTGAGGGGTAGTGGCTGGGCGCCGGCGGGCGCCGCCGTCCCCGCCGTCCCCGTGGTCCCCGCGTAGCTCGCCGGCGGGCTCGGCGACACCGAGGTCAGCTTCACATGGCTCGACGCCGCCGCCGAGCTCAGCTCCCGCAGCGCTGCGCTCAGGTCGGGCGAGCTCGGGACGAGGGCGCTGAGCGCACCGAGCGCCGCCTTCTCGACGCCCTGGTTGCGCTTCTGCTGCTGGAGGGAAGCCAGGCTGGCGCGCAGGATGCCGATCTGCGCCTGCTGCGTGTGCTCCTTCGCGCGGATGGCATGGAGCTTGGTGGTCTGGGGCTTCCAGAGGAAGAAGAACCACGCTACGACGACGAGGACAGCGGCGACGCCGGCGACGGCGGCGAGCTTGCGGGTCACGGCTGACCTCCTGGAAGGAGCTTCGCTCGATTGCTGAGAGCGGCGGGGCCGAGGTTGGCGGTGGCGGCGAACGTCGAGGCCGCGCCTGCGCCCGAGCCGGTCGCCTGCTGGATGCTGCTCACCCAGGTGTCCTCGAGGCCGGGGATGCCCTCGATGGCGACCACCCACTGCGACACCTGCACGAGGTCCCGGTTGTAGGTCGCGCTGAGGTTGAGGGTCCCCGCCGACGGTGTGGCCGGGGTGCCGGCTCCCGGCTGCGCCGGAGCGGCCTGACCCACGGCATTGGCCTGGCCGTTGAAATTGCTCAGGACGACACCGGCCGGCTGGCGGGCGGCGATCTCGTCGAGGAGCTTCACCCAGTTGACGTCCCCGGTGAGTGCCCCGGCCACCACCTGGCGCGCTGAGGCGACCTGCCCCCGGAGCCTGGTGACCTGTACGAACGAGGCGGCCTCCGCCTGCAGCCGCTGGACCTCCCGATTGTCGGCTGCCAGAGATGACTGCGCGTGGCGAACCTGCAGGTAGCGGCTGCCGCCGAGCGCGCCGAGCACGACGACGACTCCCGCTGCACCGACGAAGGCAAGGTTGCGATTGCGCCTGGCCCGGCGGTCGCGGTGGACCCAACGGGGGAGGAGGTTGAGGCGGCTGTAGGGCGCCGCCTGCGGCCACAGGGCGAGCCCGAGTGCTGTCAGCGACGCCTCCCCGGCGAGGTCAGCGAGCTCGGCAGGGATGCCCACCGCCTCCAGGTCGGCCGGGCCGATCGGCTCGATCCGGTCAACGGGCAGCCTCAGCGCGGCGGAGAGCTCGGCGACGAGGCCGGGTGTGTGGGACCCGCCTCCGGTCACGAGCACGCCGGTTACCGGCCCCGAGCCCTCGGGGCGTGAGGCGTAGAAGTCGACCGTGTCGCGGACCTCGGTGACCAGCCTTCCGATCTCGGCCGCCGTCGCCGCACGGCCCACCGGATCGTCCCATCCGTCGCCGGAGGAGCGCTTGGTCGACTCGGCAAGGGCCAACTGGTGGGTGGTGCTCTCGGCGAGGACACGGGTCACGTCGGCGCCGCCGCGGGCGATCACCCGGATGAATGCCGGGACGCCGTCCTGGCGGATGGCGACGACCGTGAGATCGGCGCCGATCGACACGATCGCCTCGGCCGTCCCGCTCGGCGAGCCGCTCGGCCCGGCCGCCCGCAGCAGGGCGAGGGGCACGGCGTCGATGACATCGGCGGAGAGGCCGGCGGCCGTGACCGCAGCCAGCTGGGCCCGGACGACGTCGCCGTGGATCGCGGCGAGCATGATCGTGCGGGAGTCGCTGCCAGCGGCCGCCGGGCCGAGCGGCCCGAAGTCGAACTCGACGTTTTCGGCCGGGAGCGGCACGAGGTCCTGGATCCGGAACTCGAGTGACGATCGCAGCTCGCTCGGCGGGACGTCCGGCCCCTCGGCCTGGCGTACCAGCACCCGGCTGCCGGACGCCCCGACGACGACGTGGCGGGTCGTGAAGCCCACGTCGTCCCACAGCCGGCGTATGGCGGCGCTCACGGTCTCCTGGTCCCTGACCTCCCCGTCGACGACCGAGCCGGGCGGCAGCCCCACCTGCCCGAACCTGCCGAGCTGCCAGCCGCCTCCGTGCAGGCGGAGCTCGACGGCACGCACGGCGGACGACCCGATGTCGAGCCCGACGCTGCGTGACGGTGTCGCCCGGCGCTGACTGTCCGACCCTGCCCTCATGCTTGCCACGTACTCGGTATCGGCGGCGGAGCGCCTCGCCTTATGCGAATTGCGCGCGAAGGCGGGGCTGGTTCCCCCAACCCGTCCCCGCTCCGCTGCTGGAAGGAGCGACTGGGAGGCCAGCCGGCGGGGGCGCCGGGCCGGTCACCCTCGTTCGAATCGAACCACCACGCAGCGCGGTGGCGACGCCCGCGCCGGCGGAGCCCCGGCGAAACATTGGAAGGTTGTTGTCGCTGGACACCATCCCGCTTCCAAAGTTCTCTCTCCACGCCGCTGCAACAGCCACTGATCGTGGCGGAGCGGCCCGTGGCGCTGTCGAGATGGCCTGGGCACGGCGTCCAGGCCGCCGGGCTCACCCGTGGCCGGAGCCGGCGGGGCTGCACACGGGCCCGGACGCGATCCGGCTCCCGGCCGGGGGCCGGGAGCCGAGGTACGTGTTGCTGGTGGAGCGGAAAGGCTAGTTGCCCCAGCCTCCCCCAATGCCACCGGAGGAGGCAGCGGCCGTCTCACTGGTGGACCATTGCGCGGCCGTGAGCGAGGCGGGGGCGGGTGGGGTGGCCGAAGAGCTGCTCGAGGCGTAGAACTCACCCGCCGTGCTCCCGCCACCCTCGACGTCCTTGATGTAGTAGCAGGCGCCGGACTTGGAGCACCCGTAGATGTAGGCGGTCGAGCCGGTCGTGTAGACGTCCACCTGGTTGGGGCTCGACTTCGAGGGCGCGGTACCCGTCGTGCTGCTCCAGGTGAGGGAGTTGTCGAGCGCGGTGAGCGCCGACCCGGACGCCGGCCATGCGACGTTGTCGGCGTAGTACGACTTCAGGTTGATGACCCCGTTGGTCAGGTCGGACTTGATGGCCGCGTCGTTGGCGCCGTTCTGCGTCGACAGGAACGTCGGGATGGCGATGGCCATCAGGATGCCCATGATCAGCACCACGACCATGAGCTCGATCAGCGTGAAGCCGGTCTCCCGGTCCTCACTGCGGTTGAGCAGCTTGTGCATGCGTTGCCTTTCGCTGTTTTCAATGGTGGAGCGGGAGGTTCCCCCGCTACGGGAGTGATCGTCGCCGGCCGCCCCGACCTGAACGGATTCTGAGATTGCGCGCGACGCCCAGCTGTGCCGGCTCGGGCTGTGCTGGCTCAGGCTTTGCCGTTGGAGTTCTCGACGACCTTGTCGATGCTGAACATCGGCAGGTACAAGGAGATGATCATGCTGCCCACGAGGGCGCCGAGGATGACGATCATGACCGGCTCGAGCAGGGACGCCAGCGCG
>JAJZJY010000229.1 GCA_021809885.1 Actinomycetes bacterium | reverse complement strand
CCCGAGGAACGAAGTCCCCACCTCGCGGCGGGGTCAGCTTCCGTTCACGTTCGGCCACCTTGCTCCTCCGGATCCGTACGAGCCTCTCGGGACCCGCTTGACGGTCACAGGCATCCTAGCAAGCCGCGCCGGTGCCTTCGCGGCGGGTTCTCCGACATCGTCGGCGCCTTCGTGGGGTCATGCTCGAGGTGCGTCGCACGAGCCCAGGGTCACCTCGACTCGAGCCACCGCCGAGCACCTCATGAGTCGCCCCCTCCGTCAGTATGGAGGTTGCCGCCTGAGCACCTCATGACACTGCCGCCACCGCCCGCCCGACGCCGATCCGGCTGCCGGCCACCACCAGGTACTCGGTGCTCCGCAGGTGCGACACGGTGCCGACCTTTACGCCGGCACCCACGCTGTCGCGACATGCGGTTCGAACGTACAGCTTCCTGTTCTTTTGTCCCCGCAATGGCCCCTTCCGGGCCAATGCGCGACAGCCTGCATCGCCGTGGATCCCGACCTGAGCGCCGACGTGGCGCCGAGAGTCGCACGCGAAGGTGCGCACCACCTCCTGGTGGTGGGCGCACATGTCGGCCAGCTCCTCCGCGCTCACCCAACCTCTCGGAGCAACCCGAGCCACCTCGACCCACCACCTACCTCTCGCGGTGGAGGGTCATCGAACCTCACTGCTGGCACTTGGCGATCTCTCCTCCGCGACCGCGTTGGAGCCGCTGGTCGAGGACAGCACCTCCTCGGCGCCACGTCGGCGCCGCAGCAGCCGGGCCGACAACGGCGCGAAGAACGAGACCAAGCAGAGCACTCCCAGGACAAGCGCCATCGGCTGGAAGAAGGCGACGTGGTGGGTGGCCTTGTCGAGGATCTGCACTCGGTCGAAGTTCTTCTCTGCCAGCGGACCGAGCACCGTGCCCATCACGATGGGGGCCAAAGGTAGGCGTAACTTTAGGATGCCGTATCCGACGAAGCCGAAGATCAACGCGGCCAACACGTCGGTCACCGCCCCGCTCACTGCGTAGGCACCGACCGCTCCGACGACCACGATCGCCGGACCGACAATCTGCCGTGGAATCCTGGCAGTCCACACCACGATCGGTGCTAAGAGGATCCCTAGGGCCGCGATTACGATCTGGCTGATCGGCATCGACAACAACATTCCTGCGGTGACCGGGGACCCGCTTTGGAAAAAGCCTGGTCCGGATTGGATCCCGTGGAGAGCGAGTGCCGCCAGGATCAACGCCGAGGTGGCCGCTCCGGGTATCCCGAGGGTAAATGCCGGAACCAGTTCGGCGATGAGCGTGGCGCCGTCGGCGGCTTCGGGTGCCATGACCCCCACGACATTGCCCGTTCCCCATGTCGAGCGCCGACCGAACCATTTTTCCACACCGTAGGCAGCTAGGTTCGACAGCGTGATCCCCAGCCCTGGTATCACTCCCATAACGACGCCGACGACACTGGAGCGCAGCACCGATACCGGATGGCGCACCACGGCCCGCACGCCGGCGCCGATGCCGCCACGCAGGCTCACCTGGGGAACGTTGGCCTTGGGGCCTCGCCAACTTTCCTCCATCATCACGAGGCCGCTGCCGATCGCAAAAACACCGACGGCGACGAGCGCGAGGGGCACGCCGTTGCTTTGCAGGTAGGCGGACCCGAACGTGAAGCGGTAGGTGCCGGTCACTATGTCAGGGCCGATCGTCGAGATCATCACGCCGACGCCGCCGAGCATGATGCCGGCCAGGACGCGGCCCCTGGACGCGGCCGCGACCATTGATAGCCCGAAGACCGCCAGCATGAAGTAGTCGACCGGCTGGAGGCCGAGCGCCGCGTTGACGATCAACGGCGACACGAAGACCAGAAAGCCGGTGGCCACGAGACCACCTAGGGCACCGGCTACGCCGATCGCTACCACCGCCTCCCCCGCCCTCCCTTGCTTGGCCATGATCGGGCCTTCGAAGGTCGTCGCGATATTGCCCGGATGGCCGGGCACGTTGAACACCACGGCGGTGATCGCACCGCCGAACACCGCCGAGGTGTATCCGGCTACGAGCATCACCAGCGCGTCTATGGCTGGCAGATGGAGCGTCAGGGGGAGGATGAGCGTCAGGACGAACACAGGGCCGAGCCCGGGTAACGATCCCAGGAGCACCCCGATGAGCGAGCCGAGGAGCACGTAGAGCACCGGGCCGCCGGCGAAGAGCAGCGCCGCTCCCTGCGCCCAGCTCATCAGGGCACCCCGATGTGGAACACACCTCCTGGCAAGGGGACCACCCCGCTCAGGCGCACTACGGCGGCGAGGATGCCCACCAGCGCCAATCCCGCGCCGGCTAACACCGGAAGGCGGCGCGGAGGCTGGCCGCAGGCGATGGGCCCCGCTGTGATCATCACTACGCTGTCGATCACGAAGCCGAGAGACGTGAGCAGCGCCACGTATCCGACGGCAAGGCACGTCGCCACCAAGAGGCCCCTGAGCTGAAGCCGCTTCGGTGCCCGTGGCTCCTCCACATCGGTGCCGGGCGCAGGGCCGGCCGGGCTCCGCTCCGTCCTTTCCGTTAGCAGGGGTCTCCGCTTGGCAAGTGCGACCACCTGCTGGACGAGGAAACCGAGGGCGGCGAAGAGCGTGGGCCACGCGACTACCTCCGTGAACCCACTCCCGTGGTAGCGGCTGGCACGGACCAGGTATGCCGAGACGACGACGAGCACGATGAACCCAAACACGACACCCAACCAGCCGGCTGCCGCAGCCGATCCCCCACCTGCCTTGTTGGCTGGCTGCGCCCGGGGGGCGGGTCGTAGCTCCCGCTGATATGGCATCATCCCGTCAGCACCCCCAGGTGCGACTTGACGAGACTGTACGCACTGTGCAGGGATGCCGACCAGGTCGTGGCATCTTGATAGCTGGGCACGACCGCCAGGGAGTGGGCACGGGCCTGGAAGGCTGGATCCTTGGCGACCTCGGCCAACGCCCGCTGGAGGAGCTTCGACTCGGCGCTCGGCATGTGCGGTGGGCCCACGACGCCCCCTAGGTTGTAGAAGGACTCCTTCGGGGATGCCACTTGGCCGATGGCATCCGTGCCTGGCAGGTACGAGAGCGGCTTCGGGGCGAACTGCAGCACCGGCTGTACGCGTCCCTCCGCGATGTACGGGATCGCTTGGGCCCTGGTGATCGAGGCAAGGTCGACTGCGCCGCTAAGCACCGCATCCACCTCCGCAGCAGCGTTCTTGTAGGGAACGGTCGTGGTCTTGATGTGGTTCAGCTTGCTCAAGAACTGCGCGCTCATCCAGCCGGAAGACGACTTGACACCGAAGACGCCGATCGTGATCGTAGAGGTGGCCCGCTGCAAGGACGAGAAGTCCTTGAAGGGTGAGCCGCGCTTGGCCACGTATATCGATGTGTCGTCGCCGAACATGCCGGCAAGAGGTGTGTAGTCCAATATCTTGTAGGAGCCATGACCCACGAGCCCACCGATCGCGAGCTGAGGGAGGTAGGCCATCATCAAAGTACCGGAGCCCGCTGGGGCCGCGTAGACGTACTGGGCGGCCGTATTGCCGCCTCCGCCGACGACTGGCCTGACTGTGACAGGCACGCCCAGCACTTTTTGCAAGAACGGCTGTACGGCCTCGCCGTCGGTATAGGTCACGCCCCCAGGCGGCAGGTTGGCCACTAGCGTGATCCCGTTCGGGAAGAGGCGCTGCGCCGTCTTCGCCACCGATGGTGTCTGGGGCGTTGAGGCACGGGCCGAGGTCACGGGCTTCGCGGATGTGCCGCACGCCGTCGCCATCAGTGCAACTACCACAAGCCCCGCGAGGCCTCTTCCGAGTTGCCTTTTCGTTCCCACTTCGGACTTTCCCCCTTCGTGCTGGTCGAGCGGAGGTTCTCCGTTCTCCGACTTGGTTCCCGCCAGATGGACGTCGGCTCACTGGGAGCCATGTGGACGCTGCCTCGCCGCGGTCACTCTGAGAGGAAGCCCGCGCGCCACCTTGTTAGCGCCAGAGCCCGAGGCATCGACTATCTGAGACGATATTGCTGACGTTCTTGTGACCAAGAGTAGCGACCTCTCTTGGATCTGTCAACCGATCTCACGGGGGGCTGCTGTCGAGCTCATGACTTTGGGGGTAGGCATGTTCGCCGGCTCGAGCTGCTGGGGCAGTGGGTCGGTCGAGCTCGCTCAGCCGTCTCATGCCATCGTCAGCGGCCGTCGACATCATCCCCTCCGCTGTTGGTGCCCCGAGAGATAGGTACACGACCGGCATCGGTTCGGCCAACTGACGGCGGTGATGGCCTGGCGCTCCGTAGTCTCGCCAGTTCTTCCTTCTGCTCAGGCACCCGAGCTACTCGATGTACAACTACAATCACCTTGTGGCTAATTCTCGTGTGACAGGTTCCGGCAGACGTCCCAACAACCAGGCACCCGCTGGCAACGTAGCCGATGTAGCGGGCATGATCCGCAAGGGGCTACTCGTAGGCGACTACGCTCCCGGCCAGCGGCTGGTCGAAGCCGACCTCTGCGAACAGCTCCAATGTAGTCGCTTCATCGCCAGGATGGCCCTGCAGGTGCTGGCCTCCGAAGGCCTGGTCGAGATCCAGCGCAACAGGGGCGCCCGTGTCAGGGCTGTACCCGTGGAGGAAGCGATAGAGATCACGGAGGTGCGGATGGCACTGGAAGGGTTCACTGCAGCACGGGCCGCGGAGCGTGTCACTGCGAGCGACGTTGCCGAGCTCCGTCGGATCCTCAATCTCATGCAAGAAGCTGTGAAGTCGCTCGAGCTGCTCACCTACAGTGATCTCAACGCTCGTCTCCATTCGAAAATCCGCGCTATCGCCGGGAACCAGACCTGCACTCGTACCATCGAACAGCTCATGGGCCAGGTCGTTCGACACCAGTTCGCACTGTCGTTGAAACCCGGTCGCGCTTCGGTGTCCCTCGTCCAGCACAAGGAGATCATCCGGACCATCGCGGCCGGCGACACTCTGGGTGCTGAGCGAGCCATGAAAGACCATCTCTCCAGCGTGATCGAGGAGCTTCGTTCACGTCCCGCTGTGCCAAGGCTCTGACGCCGATGCATCCGTGTCGTGGTGCCGGAGCCTCGCTTCGCTCGCTTGTCAGAGCCCGGTCGCCCGTCGGAAGGTTCCTGACTGCCCAGCCTGACGTGCCTCGCAGTTGGCACAACACAGCACCGTCTTTACCCGCCGTCTGCCGCACTCCGCACGACTACCCCGCCGCACATGACCCACTTGACGTTTCCTAACGAGCTCACGTCTTCGAGCGGGTTCCCGTCCACGGCGATGACGTCTGCCGTCTTCGTCGGTTCCAGAGTCCCGACATGGTGTCCCACTCCGAGGGCCGCGGCAGCGGCCTTCGTCGCAGCACTCAGCACCTCCCGTGCCGACAGCCCACACTCGTGGAGCGCCGCCAACCCCCGCGCATAGTCCGCGTGCCTGACGCGCTTCACCCCTGCATCGGTCCCGGCAATCAACCGCACGCCCGCACGGTGCATACGGCGAACCGTGTCGACCTTGGCCCGGCGACGCGCCTCTGGCATACCGTCCCACAGCGCACTCGCTGTCGGGCACACGGGTGTTCCCCGTCGGGCCAGTTCGACCACGAGCCCCGGATCCCATGCCGCGCCGATCGCCTTTCCCTCACCCATCCACGTGCAGTGCTCGATGGTCGACACTCCGGCTCCCAAGGAGACGGCGATCCCTTCGGTGCCGTGCGCGTGCGCGACCACGGGCATCCCGAGAGCGTCTGCCTCCTCCACGACGGCTCGGACCTCCGCGAGACCGAATTGCAACCGAGCTGGGTCTGACCCCGGCGTCGTCCCACCACCTGTGACCATCACCTTCACGAGATCGGCACCCTCGTCGTGCCGTTCTCGCACGCGCTGCCGAAGCGCCCGGACATCTCCGCATGTCCCTCCGTGCTGCCACGCGTGCCCACCTACGGTTGTCAACGGGGCGTTCGCGACGAGCAATCGCGGACCGACCCCGAGCCCATGGGCTAGCGCGTCGCGGACACGTACGCCCAGCTGCCCAGGGGATCCGAGGTCCCGAGCCGTCGTCACCCCGGCCTCCGTCAGCTCCCGGGCATGCCCCATCATCGCCTCGGCGACCTGCTCCTCGTCCGTCCCCTGCTGGCGCGCGCCTTCGTCGTCCTCCGATCCTCCATAACACAGGTGTACATGCGCATCAATGAGGCCAGGTAACATCGTCAGCCTGCCGAGGTCGATGCGATCCACTTCGGGCCACTGGCCAGCCAGCACGTCCGTCCGCCCGACCGCCACGATCCGACCGTCGGCCACGACGATGCCGCCCGGGCGTATCGGCTCGACATCGGGGTCGACGATAACCGCACCAGCGAGAATCAGCAGTGCACCTCGCGGGCTTGCCATCTGCCTGACCCTCAAAGCAACCGGCGCATGAAGGCGCGGGTCCTCGGCATCGTCTCGTCTTCGCGCACCAGGTCACTCGGAGGTCCGCACTCGACGATCTTTCCCTGTTCCATCAGCGCGACCCGGTCGCCCATCTCGCGTACGAACCCGACCTCGTGACTGACCACGATCATCGTCATGCCGCCGTCGGCCAAGGACCGCATAACGGCTAGGACCTCCCCCACCAACTCCGGGTCAAGAGCGGAGGTCGGTTCGTCGAAGAGGAGGACCTCCGGCTCCATCGCCAGTGCCCTCGCGATCGCGACGCGTTGCTGTTGACCCCCAGACAGCGCCTGCGGGTACGTGTCTACGAACGACTGCATCCCCACGGCGGCGAGCACCCACTGCGCCCTGCTGCGTGCTGCCTCACGATCCAGGCCCATGACGCGGGTGGGAGCCAACACCACGTTCTCGAGCACCGTGAGATGAGCAAACAGGTTGAAGTGCTGGAAGACCATTCCGATCTTGCACCGCTGGCGCGCCGCCTCCCGCTCGCGCAACGTGACGCGCCGGCCGCCCTCGATCCGGGAGCCGATCAATTCGCCTCCGAGCAGCACACAACCGCCGTCCACTGGCTCGAGGTTGTTGATGCACCGCAACAACGTGCTCTTCCCCGAGCCCGACGAGCCGACGATGCACACGACCTCGCCCCGAGCGACGTCGAGGCTCACC
>JAJZJY010000228.1 GCA_021809885.1 Actinomycetes bacterium | reverse complement strand
GGCTGCCGGCGTTGCGGCCGGCGCCGTCCTCGCCGCCGGCTGGGACCTGATCCCGGCGGCATTCACCCCTTCTGCTGCGGTACGCCACCAGGCGCACCTGCTGTGGCCGTTCCTCGCCGGCATGCAGCCGGCCGCCGGGGTCCTCTTCGCCCTCGACGGCGTGCTCATCGGCGCAGGCGACGTCGGCTTCATGCGGACGATCACGCTGGTGGGGGCGTTGGGGGTGTTCGTGCCGACATGCCTGGCGGCCCTGCACTGGCACTGGGGCATCGCCGGCGTGTGGGCCGGGCTCACCGGGTTCGTCCTGGCCCGGCTGGTCGGCATGGCGCTGCGGGCGGCGGGGACCCGTTGGGTCGTCGTCGGCACGCGCTGAGCACCCGCGCCTCACCCATCCCGGCAGCTCCCAGCGGGTCTCGGTCCGGAGGTGCTCGATGTCGGCATCACGACGCCCACGACCAGTCGCCCCGTCGGTGCTCTCGTCGTCGACGACCACGGCCGTCGCCACACCCGGGTGGTCCTGGGCGGCGAGTGACGTGACGGTGCCGGGCTCGCGTAGCCCTTCGCCGGCGCGAAGGGTCGTTCGACCCTGGAGGGGGCAGCTCCCGATGCTGCAGGGTGGGTGCCGGAGCGCACCCGCGGGTGCCACAGAGACAGGAGGAGCAAGATGTCCGGGACCGTCATCACCGCCGTCGACGGCTCGCCGCAGACCGACAAGGTCCTCGACGCAGCCGTCAACTACGCCAAGCGGGCAGAGCTGCCCGTCGTGGTCGTCCACGTGCGGGAGCTCGTGGCCGTGGGCAAGGCCGGCGCCGTCTGGAACGAGGAGCACGACCAGACACACGAGATCGCCGCCAGGGCCGTCGAGCGGGTGAAGGCCCAAGGGGTCGTCGCCGACTCGGTGACCGCTTCGGCCCGCTTCGGCCACGTCGCCAAGGCCATCGCCGACATCGCCAAGGGCCGCGACGCCGAGGTCATCGTCGTCGGCACCCGAGGCCACTCCGAGATCGCCGGGCTACTGCTCGGCAGCACAGTGACCAAGCTGCTGCACATCATCGACCGGCCGATGCTCGTGATCCCGTAGCCGGGTCCTGCGACCCGGCCGGGTAGGGTCGTTGCAGGGACAGCACCCGACGAGGAGGACGTCATGGCGATCGCGACCATCAACCCGACCACGGGCGAGACGGTGAAGACGTTCGACGAGGCGAGCGACGAGGAGATCGAGGCTGCCCTCGCTCTCGCCGCCGCCACGTTCGCCACGTACCGCCTCACCAGCTTCGCCCAGAGGGCTGCCTGGCTGCGACGCGCCGCCGACCTGCTCGAGGCGGAGGCCGATGCCACAGCGGCCATGATGACGACCGAGATGGGCAAGACCTTGAAGAGCGCCAAGCAGGAGACGTTGAAGTGCGCCAAGGCCTGCCGCTTCTTCGCCGAGCACGCCGAAGGCTTCCTCGCCGACGAGCCGGCCGACCCAGCGGCCGTCGGCGCGACGCGCGCCTACGCCCGCTACCAACCCCTCGGGGCCGTCCTGGCGATCATGCCGTGGAACTTCCCGCTCTGGCAGGCGATGCGCTTCGCCGCCCCCGCCCTCATGGCCGGCAACGTCGGCCTCCTCAAGCACGCCTCCAACGTGCCCCAGACGGCCCTGTACCTCCAGGACGTCCTCGAGCGGGCCGGGTTCCCCCACGGCGCCTTCCAGACGCTCCTCGTCGGTTCGGCCAAGGTCGAGGCGATCCTGCGCGACCGCCGGGTCGCCGCCGCCACGTTGACGGGTTCGGGCCCTGCCGGGTCGGCCGTTGCGTCCGTCGCAGGCGACGAGATCAAGAGGACCGTGCTCGAGCTCGGCGGCAGCGACCCGTTCGTCGTGATGCCGTCGGCGGACCTCGAGCGCGCCGCCAAGGTCGCCGCCATGGCCCGCACCCTCAACAACGGCCAGTCCTGCATCGCCGCCAAGCGGTTCATCGTCCACCAGGCGGTGGCCGACGAGTTCGAGCGGCTGTTCGTCCGGGAGATGGAGTCGTTGAAGGTCGGCGATCCGATGGACGACGCCACCGACATCGGACCGCTGGCCTCGCCCGGCCAGCGCGACGACGTCGTCGAACTGGTCACCGACGCCGTGGACAAGGGCGCAAGGGTCCTCTGCGGTGGCGAGGTCCCGAACGGACCGGGCAACTACTACCCGCCAACGGTGCTGGCCGGCATCACGGCGGCGATGCGGGTCCACACAGAGGAGGTCTTCGGCCCGGTGGCGACCCTCTACCGCGTCGCCGGCATGGACGAGGCCATCGCCCTCGCCAACCTGACGGACTTCGGCCTCGGCGCCAACGCCTGGACCGAGGACGAGGAGGAGCGGGACCGCTTCGTACGCGACCTCGAAGCCGGCATGGTGTTCATCAACGGCAACGTCACCTCGTTCCCGGAGCTGCCCTTCGGCGGCGTGAAGACCTCCGGCTTCGGCCGGGAGCTGGCGGCCCACGGGATCCGTGAGTTCTGCAACGTGAAGACCGTGTGGGTCGGGCCGTAGCCGGGTTCCTCGCCCCGTCCGGAACCTTCCTCCCGGCCGGGGCGTCGTAGGGCGTGTCGCCTCCGTGGCCACCCGCGGCCCGGAGGCCGGAGCAATGGGAGCAGCAGATGAAGAGATGGATCTGGCCGGCAGCCGCGGCGGCAGCCCTCGGCCTCGCCGGCTGTGGCAGCTCGGGCGCAGCGACGCCCACGACGGGCAGCACCACGACGACGACACCGGCGTCGACGGGCACTTCCGGCACGCCGGCGAGCTCGGGGGCGTCTGGGACCACCAACCCGGCGTCGACGGCGACGACGGCGACGACCGGGACGGTCGCCGAGTGCACGACGGCCCAGCTGGCACCGAGCATCACCAACCCGAGCGGTGCGGCGGGCAGCACCTACTACGACCTGGTGCTGACCAACAACGGCGGCGCCACCTGCTTCGTGCAGGGCTATCCCGGAGTGTCGTTCGTGACCAGCCAGAGCGGGTCGCAGGTCGGAGCGGCCGCGAAGCGCCAGCTCGACCCCAACGTGCCGGGCACGCCGCGGGTGGACCTGGCGCCGGGCAAGTCGGCGTCGAGCGTGCTGCGCGTCGTCGACGCCGGCAACTACCCGCAGAGCACGTGCAGGCCGGCCCAGGTTCCGGGCCTGCGGGTCTACCCGCCCGACCAGCAGACATCGCTGTACGTCCCGCTGGTCCGCCCGGCGTGCGCCAACGCCTCGGTGGACCTGCTCGCCATCGAGCCGCTGCACTGAACGGGGCTGCTACGGCAGGACGTTGACCGCCCGGGCGACGACGAGCCCCACCGTCACGAGCGCCACCGACGCGGGGAGGACCGGGCATCCTGGGCCGGTGATCAGTTCGCTGCAGCCGCTGAGGCACCGCAACTTCGCCCTCGTCTGGTCGGCGGCGCTGGTGTCCAACGTCGGCTCGTGGATGCAGACCGTCGCCGTCGGGGTGCTCGTCACCGCCCGCACCGGTCACCCGGCGTGGACGGCGCTCGTGGCGGCGGCCGGGTTCCTCCCGGCTGGTCTTCTCTCGCCGCTCGGCGGGGTGCTCGCCGACCGGCTGGACCGCCGGCGCCTGTTCCTTGCCACCACCGCCGGGGAGACGGCCTTCGCCGGCGGGCTCGCCGCCCTCGCCGCCGCCGGAGGGCTCAGCGCCGGTGAGGCGACGCTGCTCGTGCTCGGCGGCGGCTGCATGTCGGCGCTGGGCTTCCCCGCCTACCAGGCGATCATGCCCGACCTGGTGCCGCGCCCCGAGCTGGGCGCCGCCATCTCCCTGTCATCGGCGCAGTTCAACCTGGGCCGGGTGGTCGGGCCGGCGCTGGCCGGGGTGGCGATCGCCGCCGGCGGCTACGAGTGGGCGTTCGGGGTGAACGCCGCCTCGTTCGGGGCGGTGATCGTCGCCCTCCTGCTGCTCCGGCTGCCGGCCCGCACCGCCCGTCCCCCGGGTGGTTCGGTGCGTGCCCGTCTCGCCGCCGGGGCGCGGGCCACCGCCGCCGACCCCTCCTGCCGGTGGGCCGTCGGGCTCATCGCCGGTGTCGCGCTGACCGCGTCACCGTTCATCGCGCTCGTTCCCGCCGTCGCCCTGGAGGCGCTGCACGGAGGCGCCCCCGCCACCTCGGTCCTGATCACCGCCCAGGGCGTCGGGGCGGTGGCCGGCGCCCTGGCCCTCACCCCCCTCACCCGCCGCTGGGGCCGCCGGCGCGTGCTGCTCGCCGACCTCGTGGGCGTGTGCGCCGCCCTCGTGCTCTACGGCTTCGCCCCCGACCTGCCCGTCGCCACCGGGGCCATGGTGCTCGTCGGAGCCAGCTACATCGGTGTCCTGGCGGGCTGCAACACCATCATCCAGCTGCATGCCCCCCCGGAGCTCCGGGGCCGCATCCTCGGGATCTACATGATGGCCCTCGGCGTGCTGTACCCCGTCGGCGCACTCGCCCAGGGAGCCATCGCCGACGGCGTCGGCGTCAGGGCCGTCACGGTCGGCGGGGCGGCCCTCCTCGCCGCTGGCATCGCCGGGGTCGTCGCCCGCCGGCTCCCGGCAGCCGTCGACGGGCCACCAGCCCTCGCCGCTCCGGGTCACACCCGATCGGCACCCGGCGGTGGTTGGCGATGACACCGGGGGGTACCGATCGGGAGTGGAAACACTGCTGGTGGTCGGCGGGTTCTTCTTCGCAGCCGGGATGCTCTGGTTGACGCCCCGGCTCGACCCCGACCGGCCGTCGCCCGGACCCGAGCCAGCGGGTGCCGAGATCCATCTGCTCGCCCCCTCCCAGGAGCCGCTGGCCTCCTGAGAGCCGGTTGACGAGCGCTCCCCGAGCCCCGGGCATGGCCCTTGACCCGGTGAGCGCAAATTGACCAAGACCGTCCAACAACCGGCAGGGGAGGCTTTCGCCGGCGCCCCCGAGCGGACGCCGGCGAGAGATATGCAGCTCCTGCTCAGTTCCCCCGGCCGGTGACGGCATCGCGCGCTTTGTCCACCATCGCCGCGGCTGCGCCAGCGGTCTTCAGCGCCCCGGGGCTGTCCGGCGCGTTGGGGTGTGGCCGGGTCGGTCCGGCCTGCTTGGCAGTGGTCAGCTCCTGGCCGAGCTCCGCCGACTCCTGGGGGGACAGCACCGCCCGCAGCTTGGGCCACACCTGCTCCTCCTCGAAGGCGATGTGGGCCCGCCCGGCGGACGCGAAGGCCGTCACGAGCTCGTCGAACCGCCCGTCGCCCGGCTTCGCCTTGCGGAGCTCGTCGAGCACCCGCTTGCCCTCGCCCTCCTGGCGCTCGGCCTCGTCCGCCAGCCGGTCGCCGCCGGCCACCTTCTCCTGCACCGCCGGCCAGAAGTACATCTCCTCCGCGGCCTCGTGGCGCGACTCCTCCATCACGAGCTCCTGGGCGGTGCCGGCCGGGTCGCCGGCGGAGCCCGACGCCGGGCCACTGCCGCCGACCAGGCGGGTGAGCATGGTTTCGACCTCGGTGTGGTCCGCCTTCAGGACCGAGAATGCGTCTGTCATGAGTGGAACCTCCTTGTGCCTTCGCGTGTACCCGCGACCGATCCTGCCAACCCTCCGGTCGCCGGCGTCGGCCAAGACTGCGGGAGGCTCCGCCCGCGTACGCAGCCGCCCGCGGCTGGCGGCTCAGGTGCCGGCGAGGTCGATGGGAGGCAGGTCCCTGACCTGCTCCCGGCTGAGAGCGACCTCGACGCCGCCCTCGATGCCCGGCCGCACGGCGGCCACCGGGATGGCCACCTGCTTGCGGCCCCAGAGGTGGCCCTCCTGGAGCAGGACATGCGTGACGTAACCGTCGGCCGGGTCGATGACCAGGCCTTGCACCGAACCGATCTCCCCGTCCGTCGCCCGAACGGCATCGCCCCGCCGCACCCGAACCTCACCCTTGGGCACCTTGTCGTGCACGACCGGCGCCGAGCCGGCAGCCATGGCCCCGACGGGGCCCGATCCTCCCAGGCCGAAGTACGGCCACGCCAGGACCTGGCCGGGGGTGTAGCCCCACTGCTCCACGCCGGGGAGGAAGGCGGTCTCCTCCGCCTCGGGGAGGGACTGCAGGTCCTCGATATGACAGGACAGCTGCAACGGTGGGCCGGGATCGGTCACGAGCGCCACCGGGACGAGCCGCCCCAGCCCGAGCCGGTGCTCCGGCTCGACGACGATGTGGGTGAGCGTGCCCGCCACCGGGTCGACGACGACCCACGCGAGCCGCCCCGCCGTCCCGTCGAGGCAGGTGACCTCAACTCCGATCCGGTAGGCCTCGCCACCGGTCTGTTGCTCGTGGCCGCTTGCGTCCGTCACAGTCGCCTCCAGATGGGCACCCGCGCGGGCGCCTCCTCGATGATGGCAGACCGCCTAGCCTGAGCCGCCTACAACAGAGGACCGCCCTCGGTACGGCCGAACCAGAATGGTGAACCCCGCCATGGAACGACGAACCTTCCAGGTGGACGAGGACTTCACACTCCCCCCACTCCGCTCCAAGCGCGGCGGCCGGCTGGGGACGGGGCCGGTCCGTCGGGTCCGGGTGCTGGCCACCTACTACGACACCGACGACCTCCGCCTCCTCGCCGCCGGGGTCGTGCTCCGCCGTCGGAGCGGGGCGGGCGGCGACTGGCTCCTGCGCCTCCCCACCGGCAGCACCGAGCACCGCGAGCCCGCGACGGCGGGCAAGGACCCTCCGCAAGCCCTGCGCCAGATGGTGACCGGCTGGATCGGACGGCGCCCGCTGGGGGCGTTGCTGACCGTCGACACCGACCGCAGCGCCGCTACGCTCGTCGACTCGGACGGCAGGCCTCTCATCGAGGTCGCCGACGACCGCAGCGTCGCCGAGCGCCTGGGCGACGGCCACGTGCTGCGCTGGCGATCCTTGCAGCTCGAGGCGCTGGGCGCCGGCGAGCAGCTCGCCGAAGCCGTCGCCGCGCGGCTGGAGGCTGCCGGCGCCCGCCGGGCACGCGAGGCGCTGCCGCTCGACCTAGCGCTGGCCGGCGCCAGCACCAGCACCAGCACCAGCACCGGTACCGGTACCGGTACCGGTACCGGCGTCGGCCAACCGGCAGGTCGGTCGGATCCCCTGCGGGCACGGCTTGGCTGCCTCACCGCCGACTTCGGGGAGCAGTACCTAC
>JAJZJY010000227.1 GCA_021809885.1 Actinomycetes bacterium | reverse complement strand
TGACTTCTGGATCCTTGGCCAGTACCGGCGGTGGCGGTCAGACGCCGGTCCACTCGCCCGAGGGGGCGAGCCGGACGGTCTCAACGCGGGCCGGCCCCACCGGGTCTTCAAATAAGGACCGCCCGCTGCATCCGATGCGACAGCTCCCGTCATCGGCGACGAGCCGACGCCGCCAGGATGCGCATCACCCATCGTCTCGGCAGTGTCATCACGACGACGAGTACTACTGGCTGGCCTGAGCTGGGCGGACGGGGTTATCGGCGCCCACAGGCTCGAGACGAGAAGCCCCCGCGGAACCGCAGCTCAGCGGCCATGGCACCGCGTCACGCTCCCATGGCCTTCCCAAGGCAGCCGGGTGGCCCATGACAAATGTCATGGGCGAGATATGAGGAACCTCACTACCGATCCGCCGAGCCGGTGACCATGATGCAAGGCATGAACATACTCGACACCGCGGTCGCGGGGGTCCAGGCGAGCGGTCTCACCAAGTCCTACGGACCCCTCAAGGCCGTCCGCGAGATCGACGTCACGATCGCAGCCGGAGAGACGGTCGCGCTCCTCGGCCCGAATGGCGCGGGCAAGACCACGACGATCGACATGATCCTCGGGCTCGTCCGTCCGGATACCGGCATCGTGAGGGTCTTCGGCCGTGAGCCCAAAGCGGCGGTGCGTGCCGGTTCGGTCGGCGCCATGCTCCAGACCGGCTCGCTCGTGGCGTACCTGAGCGTGCGCGAGCTGGTGAGCGTGGTCGCGTCGCTCTACCCCCGACCGCTACCTGTCGACGAGGTGCTCGAGCTGACCGGGACCGAGGACCTCGCCGGCCGCCCGACATCGAAGCTCTCCGGCGGCCAGACCCAGCGGGTGCGCTTCGCGATCGCGTTGGTCGGTGATCCCAACCTGCTCGTGCTCGACGAGCCGACCGCAGCCATCGACGTCGAGGGCCGGCGCGACTTCTGGGAGGCGATGCACGCCATTGCCCGGCGAGGCAAGACTGTGCTCTTCGCGACGCACTATCTCGAGGAGGCCGACGCCTACGCGGACCGTGTCGTGGTGATGGCCCGGGGCAGGATCGTCGCCGACGGCTCGCCCACTGAGATCCGGGCCAAGGCCGCCACCCGCACCATCCGGGCCACCGCACCAGGCCTGGATGTCGCCGAGCTCGGCCGCCTGCCCGGCGTGCGGAGCGCCGAGCGTCTCGGGGACCAGGTCGTCTTGTCGTGTGCAGACGCCGACGCCGCCCTCTACCACCTCCTTGGCTCGTACCCCGGACTGCGGGACATCGAGGTGCGGGGCGCGGGCATCGAAGACGCGTTCTTGGAGCTGACCGGCGACGGAGCGACAAGCCAGAAAGGAGGACGGCCGTGAGCTCGCTCACCTACACCCGCTACGAGGTGCTCCGGACGCTGCGCAACCGGCGGTTCTTCATCTTCTCGCTGATCTTCCCGTTGGTGCTGTTCTACGTGGTCGCCGGGGAGAACCGCCACGCGCACGTAGATGGCATCGGCTTCCCCCTGTACTACATGACCGGCATGATCGCCTTCGGCACCATGATGGCCGTCGTGGCCGGTGGGGCCCGCATCGCCCTCGAGCGCTCGCTGGGCTGGGCTCGCCAGATGCGCACCACCCCGCTCAGCCTGCGTGGGTATTTCGGCGCCAAGATCGCGAGCAGCTACGTCATGGCGGTGATCAGCCTCGTGCTCATTAGCCTGGCCGGCCTGAGCCTGGGCGTGCACCTTGGCGTCACCCACTGGGCGCTGCTCGCCAGCCTGGTGCTCGTCGGGATCGCGCCGTTCGCCGTGCTCGGGATCGTGATGGGCAACCTGCTCGGCGCGGACTCGATGGGCCCCGCGCTCGGCGGGGTGGTCACGCTGTTCGCGCTCCTCGGCGGTGCCTTCGGGCAGATCTTCACCTCCGGGGTGATGCACGAGATCATGAAGGTGCTGCCCTCGTACTGGCTGGTCCACGCCTCCACCTCGGCCTTCAGCGGGACGAGCTGGCCGCTCGAGGGCTGGGTGGTGATCGTGGCGTGGACCGCCGGCTTCGCCCTCCTCGCCCGGCTCGCGTATCGCCGGGACACCGGGCGGGCGTGAAGGACCTAGCGCCGTGCAGGCCCGAACTACCGTGGAGCCGATGGCCTCGGAGCCGACGATGAGCACCTTCGCTTCGACCGGACCAGCCAGCAGGCAGTGGGCCGAGCGCCAGCAACGCTGGGCACAAGGCTGGCGCCGCTGGATCTTCCCCTACGTGTTCATGGCCTACCTGGCCGCGACCGCGATCGGCGTCTGGCAGTACTCCAAGGGCGCCGGTCTCGTGGCCGGCTATGTGATCCTGGCCGCCTTCTGCGCGTGCTACGTCGAGGCGTTGCACTACGCGATCGACGAGCCCCGCCGGCGAGCGCTGTCGTGGCTGGTCGGCGCGATGATTGTCCTCTGCGCCGCCGAGGTGCCCCTGGCGAGGAGCGACGCCTTCGTCATGGGGGTCTTCATCGTCGTCCCGGCGATCGCCAGCTTCGGGAAGCGCTCGTGGCCGGTCGTCGCCGTTGCCGTCATCGCCCCGCTCGTCGTGCCGCCGCTCGTCGCCTCCTGGCACAGCGGCCCCGCGCTCGACACGACGGTGTCCATCGCGCTGACCGCGCTCGCCCTGTACGCGTTCTTCCAGGTGGTCGGCGCGAACCGAGAGCTCTCGGCGGCTCGTGCGGAGATCGCCCGGCTGGCCGCAGACAACGAGCGCACCCGCATCTCCCGGGACCTCCACGACCTCCTCGGCCACTCGCTCACCGCGATCACCATGAAGGCCCAGCTCGCCCGCCACCTCGCCGGGGCTGACGCCGGCGACGTCGCCCGAGAGCTGGATGAGATCGAGGCGCTCTCCCGCCGGACCTTGGCGGATGTGCGCGCCGCGGTGTCCAGCTACCGGGAGGTGACCCTGGCCGGAGAGCTCGCCCAAGCCCGGGAGCTGCTGCGCGCCTGTGGGGTTGTCGCCGAGCTGCCCACCGCCACCGAGGTGATCGACCCGGCACACGACGAGCTGCTCGCTTGGGCACTGCGGGAGGGGGTGACCAACGTCGCCCGCCACGCCAAGGCCACATCCTGCCGGGTAGAGCTCGGCCGGACCTGGGTCGAGATCACCGATGACGGGATCGGCACGACCAGCACGGTGGGGAACGGGCTGCTCGGGCTCCAAGAGCGGGTGCTCGCCGCCGGGGGGACGATCCAGGCTGGCCCGGCCCGGCCCAAGGGGTGGAGGCTGAGGGTGGACTTGGGGGCCTCGACGGATCCTTTGGCCAGCACCGCTCGGGCAGACGCCCACGGCACGGCGCCGACGTGAGCATCCACCTCCTGCTCGCCGACGACCAGGAGCTCGTACGAAGCGCTCTCGGCGCCTTGCTCTCACTCGAGGACGACTTCGAGGTGGTCGCCTCGGTCGGCCGAGGCGACGAAGTCGCCCCCGCAGCCCTGGCGCACCATCCTGACGTGGCACTCCTCGACATCGAGATGCCCGGGCTCGACGGCCTTGCCGCAGCCGCCGTCCTCGCCGAGCAGGCACCAGGGTGCAAGGTGGTCATCCTCACCACCTTCGGCCGGGCCGGCTACCTCCGCCGAGCCATGGAAGCCGGGGCCGCCGGCTTCGTCGTGAAGGATGCCCCTGCCGAGGTCCTCGCCGAGACCATCCACCGGGTCATGGCCGGCGAACGGATCATCGACCCGGCGCTCGCGGCGAGCGCCCTCGCTGCAGGCGAATCGCCTCTCACCGCCCGGGAGCGCGACGTGCTCGTCGCAGCTCGTTCCGCCGCGACCGTCGCCGAGATCGCCGCAGCGCTCTATCTGTCAGAGGGCACCGTGCGCAACTACCTCTCCACCGCCATCGCTAAAACCCATTCCCGCAACCGCACCGAGGCGCTGCGCTTTGCCGAGGATCAGGGCTGGCTCTGATCTGACCCATCTGGATCCGACCGAACTGCGTAGACACAGCGCTGCTCTACGACATGCGGACGGCGAACGGCTCTCGAGGTAGGCGACCGCCCCGGAGATGGCGCTTCAGCTGGCCACGGCGCCTCGGCCAGCTCGGTGATCGTGGGGTCGCGTGGCTCGCAGGCCGCCAGGTAGCCGAGGAGCTGCCCCGCCATTGGCGGCGCCGAGCGCTCGGTTTCGACGTCTCGGAGTACCAAGAGCAGGCCGACCTCACCCTGCTAGCGCTCGGCTGCCTGAGGAGACCGGGTCAGTAGAGCGTGGCGGTCTCGATCCGGCCCTCATCGAGCCGACGGGAGATGAGGCCATCGCGCTCGGCGCGTCGCAGCGTGTCGGTAAGGACCTTGTAAAAGACACCGCCCAGCGCGTCATGGAGATCCTGCGACCGTCGGCCACCCTTCTCGAGCTCAGCTACCACCGCGAGCGTCCACCGTCCACCAAGGAGGCCGACGGCGCTGCGCTGGCCCGCGACGTCGAGGTTCATCCGCTCTGCCGGCGAAAGAGGAAGGATGCCGCGATCGTGGCGGCGAGCAGTATTCCTGCGCACCAGGCAATCGCGATCGGTGGGTTCTGGCCGGTAGGGGTGTGAAGGAGCAGGCCGCGGAACGAATCGATGATCGGGCTGAGTGGCTCGTGTGTCGCGAAGCCGCGAATCCAGGTCGGCATGGTGCTGACCGGCACGAACGCTCTGCTCAGATAGGGCAGGAACATCATGACGAACGTGGCGTTCCCGGCAGCCTCGAGGGACCTGGCGAGGAGGCCGACGCTGGCTGCAACCCAGGCGATGGCGCGCATGTAGGAGATGAGGATGCTGGCGGCTGTCAACCAGTCGAGGCCGTTGGTGATGGCCTGGAACCCGCTCGTCGAGGTGTGCAGGCTCTTCGAGAGTGCGGGGAGCGCGACGTTGACGACCATGGTGTCGAGGATCACCGTGAAGTATCCGACGCAGATCGCCACGAGCGGCCACGGGGAAGGCCGTCTCCGTAACCGGCTGGCGGTGCCGTCGATCGTGCTCTCGGTCTCCGGCGCTCCCACCCGCCCAGTCTTGTCGCGGGACGCTTCGCTCAGCCCCGAAGTGTGAGCGCGCTAGCGTGGTCGGCGTGATTGGTGACGGTGTGGTGGCAGGGGACGCGGATATCGCCCCGGTTGCCGCCTTGATGGGCGAACCAGCCCGGGCCGCGGTGCTGATGGCGCTACTCGACGGCCGGGCGCTCGCCGCGAGCACGCTCGCCGCGGAGGCCGGGGTCGCTGCCTCCACGCTCTCGGCGCACCTGGCGCGCCTGGTCGACGGCGGGCTGGTGAGCGTCGAGGCCTCAGGTCGCAACCGCTACTTCCGCATCACCCGCCCCGAGGTCGCAGACACGCTCGAGGCCCTCGCCCGCCTCGCCCCGTGCAGGCCGGTCCGCTCGCTTCGCCAGGGAACCCACGCCGAGGCGATCCGCCATGCCCGGACCTGCTACGACCACCTGGCTGGCCGCCTCGGTGTCGCTGTGTGCGACGCGCTCGTCGCCGCGAAGGTGCTCGGGGTCGAGGAGGATCCCGGAGGCCGGCCCGATCCTGTCCTCGGTGCGGGACGGTCCCGGCGCTACGTGCTCACGAAGAGCGGTAGGGCGAGGCTCGCCGAGCTCGGCGTGGACGTGGAGGCAACTGGGCGCCGCCCGCTCACCCGCTACTGCCTCGACTGGAGCGAGCAGCGCCCCCATCTCGCCGGAGCCCTCGGAGCAAGCCTGCTTGCCCGCTTCGTCGAGCTCGGCTGGGTGACACGAGGCGAGCGCCGGGTCGTGAAGGTCACCGACGCCGGGCGCAAGGGTCTCGTGGCCGAGATGGGAGTGGACCCCGACGCCTGGGCCTGAGCCCGCTCGTGGCAATGCCCCGCCCGTGCACCGGCCGCCAAGCGTCAGTACCCCGCCAGTAGGGCCCGCAGCGTGGCGAGCACCTCGACACCCCCGGGGGCAGAGAGGCGCCGGGGATCACCGGGCTGGCGACCCCAGAGCAGCAGCAGGCGGGCCGCAGGATCTCCGATGACCGCGGGCTCCAGGTCGGCGTCGCTTCGCTCGAGGCGCGCGCCCTCACCGTCGACGACCACGGCCAGGTCGCTCGCACCCGGCGCGGCAATGACCGCAGAGAACCCGGATGGCGCCGAGGCGGCACCGCGGGCGAGAAGCGCTCGGCCGAGGACCGTCACGGCATGGTCGGTGAGCTCGGATTGGCCGAGCAGGCTCTGGCTGGTCTCGTCGTCGCCGACCAGGTCGAAGCGGTGCAGGGCGAGCTCGCTGCGCAGGTGGGTGACGAAGCTGCCCACTGCCATCTGGCGCCCGGTCCACGGCACCACCGCATCGGGCTCTGCACCGAGCACCGCGTCGAGCGCTGCCGCCACCCGCTCGATGGCACGCGGGAGCGCGGCACGGAGCTTGGCGTCCTCCATGGCCCGATAGGGGGCCTCCCGCTCCTCGAAGCCTCTGGTCGCGGGCACCGGCCGGCCCTCTCCGTAGGCTTCCACGTTGAGGGCGATCTCGAGCGCACCGGCACCGAGATGGGCCGCCACCTCATGGGCTCGCCACAGCGCACACCCGGTCAGGGCGTCGGGTGGGGTTACCTCCAGGGCTTCGAGGAAGGCCGCAGCTTCGACGGCAAAGCCGTCCGAGGGACGGGCAGCAACAGGTTCATCGCTCATGGCGAACAGGCTAGGAGGCAGATAGTTCAGGGTTACCCGAATCGTCTTTGCGGCAACGGCTTCGACCGAGTCGTGGCCCGCAGGGACCATTCACTCGCTCAAACTCACTGAGCGGGAGCGGGACTTTCACTGAATACCAAGTGCGAGGTACGACCATCGGTGAGATGGGGCGGTGTCCGACCCAAAGTCGAGGGGCCTACCTCGCTATCACCGTGCCCTTCTCCCTGGAGAAGAGAATCCGCAGGTCAACCGGGATGTCGAGTGTTAGCACCCTACCGCTCGCCTTCGGGTGCGATCCCGTCGAGATCTCCTTGATCAGTCCGTTGCATACGCATGCCCTGTGCACGCGTATGCAACGGCGCCGCGATGAGCGCCGTCCGACCGCCATCCGGCACGAACCTGCAGCTCACCGGCCGCATTTCGCCGCGCACATCCTGCGTACGCAGAATTGATAATGCCCCGAGAAAAACACCCGAGAA
>JAJZJY010000226.1:1157-7133 GCA_021809885.1 Actinomycetes bacterium | reverse complement strand
CGCCGGCGGGTGCTCCGGGGGCTCGAGGACGGTGGGGTGGGCATAGGCGAGCGCCATCGACGCGTGCCTGAGCGGGCAACGGAGCTTGCCCGAGACCGCAGGGCACGAGACCCGGTGGTAGCCGTCTGCGTCGGTGGCGCTGATGCGCCCAAGCTTGTAGCGGGAGAGCTCGGCCACCTTCTTCTCGTGGGCTGCGACCTCGTCTGCACTCGCTGCGCGTGCAAGGGGCGAAATGTCGAAGAGCGCCTTGGGCGTGGTGGGGCAGAAGAGGTTCCCGTTGGACAAGATCGCCCCCTCATGGGTGCCCTTCATGCCGCGGTCGCTCGGGTGCAGGTCCATCACCAAGGAGGCGCCGGCGGCCCGCAGCGGCAGGGCGAAGTGCTCGGGGACCCGGTGCGCGTAGCCCGAGTCCGTCACCACGTCGCCGAGTGGGATCCCCGCTGTCGGCATGCTGACCAGCACGCCGACCATTTCTGGCACCGGGTCGTGGTCGTAGGAGACAAGGTTCATCCGGCGCACGAGCTCGGCGACGCTGTTTCGGCCGTCGTCATGCACCATGGTCGAAAGCGACAGGTAGTAACCGAAGAAGAGCTCGTCTTTCTCTCCCGGCCCCCCGCCCTTTCTGTGCCCCCAGGCGGCCTCCGTGTCGGCGTAGGTGCCTGTGGGCTTGGTGCGGCGGGTGCTGAAGCTCTCGACGTCGGTCCAGTCGACCGCCAGCGACGCTGAGGCCCCCTTCATCGTCTCGGGCACCGATGCCTCCACGAGTGCATCGAGGACTTCTTGGAGCGTGTCGGTCAGGGCGCCGTCGGGGTGCTCTTTCGACAAGAGGGCAGTGACGAGCGAGAAGGTCCGCTCCACCTGGCGGTAGGTGAGCGTGTGGGGACCACGGCGCCAGTCGACGGTGACACCCAGACGGCGGCGGTCGGTCGCGTCCAACGAGCAGAGCGCGTGATGCACCCGGGTCAAGTGGGCGGGCCGACCGTCTGTAAGGGCCAAGAGGATCCCGACCAGGAGCGTGCGCACCGAGAGCTGGCGGGGACGGACGCCCAAGGGGAGGGTGGATTCGATGCCGGTGGCGACCCCGGAGGCGTCGACGACGGCTTCTGCGCGCGCAAGGCCGGCCGTCACCGCGTTCGTCCGATGAGGGCCACCACCTCGTCTTGTCCCGGCGCAGGCAGCGTGGCCACGAGATCGCCCAGGCGCTGGGAGCAGGTGATGCCGGCGGCGTCCATGAACGCCCGGAGGCCGATCGTCTCGGCCATCGCGACGAGATAGGTGGCCCGCAGCCGCCCGGTGTCGAGACGCGCCAGGTCCCTCCCGCCCGACAACGAGGCGGTGAGCGGCGTGGTCACGTTGCGGCGCAGAGGTGATGTGCCGCCGATGAGGAGGCGAGTGCCTGCCCACGTGGCGGCATCCAAGAGACGGTCGTGGTAGCGAGGGAGGACCGGCACCGCCCGCGGGCGGTGCCCCGCGCGCACCTCCACCACGACGCCGCCCGAGCGACGCGCGACGTCGGTGCCGCACACGGCCTTCAGGTCTTGGCCCATAAGCCCTGCCCCGGCCGAAAGACACACGAGCGCGCTGGCGTGCAGCCGGCGCGCCTTCGTCGGCTGGGCGTCGGCGAGTGCGAGGTAGGCCGCGATCTCGGCGTTCGAGTAGGGAGCCTTGGCGTGCTCGCGGGCCAGCGCGACCGAAGGAGCCCCCGGGTGCACCGCTCGGGCGATCGCGCGCAGGTTCGACCTCACCGTGCGTCGCGTCGGCGGGGACATCGCGGTCGTCTTGGGGTGACAGCACCGCTCGATCACCGAGTCGCGCAGCACCACCTCGGGCGCGAGCACGAGACCGACGGACTCGCAGAAGGCGCCCAAGCAGCAGGCGGCGAACAAGAACGCCTTGGCCCGGTTCTCCGACCCGGGACGCGCCGCCGCCGTCAGCTCCTTTGCGAAGTCGGCGACCTCGGCCGACGCCGTGCGCGGGCTGAACCGCTCGATCGCGGTGGCCACCTCCGCCGAGAGCATCCCGTATGTATACTGTGTGCCTCCCGTCCAGTGGGGGATGGTCATGGGAAAGTGGAGCGTGGCGGTCAGTCAAAAGCAGCGAAAAGAGCAGGCCCGCATCGCCAGGGCGCTCGGGGAGATGGGCTTCGCCCTCCCCGGCAGCCTCACCGAACGTCGCTTCACCTGCACCCATGCCGGCTGTCACTGTCACACCGACCCCCCAGTGCTCCACGGCCCTTACATCCAGTGGAGCCGAAAGGTTGCCGGCAAGACCGTGAGCCGCACCCTCAGCCCCGAGCAGGTCGCCGACTACCAGGCGTGGTTCGACAACGAGCGGCGCCTGCGCGTCCTCGTGCGCGAACTCGAGGGCCTCAGCCTCTCGATCGTTGAGTCCGACCCCCGTACCCCTCGGCGGCGCTGAGCACGAAAGAGTGTGGGTAACGACCGCTTAGCGTGTGGGCAGCCCCGAGGTCGGCGCGCGACCGACCTGGTCGGACCCAAACGTGAAGACCTCACCACATCGTCGTATTCGAACTTCGGCGAAGAGAAGAGCAGGTCGAACGGCTCCTTGTAGGCCGCGTCGACGACATGGCCGTCGCGGACGTGGACCTCGTCGAGCACGGCGGCGTTGAGCAGCCGCCGGGTGCGGTCACCGGCACGTCGGTAGGCGGTGGCACAGCGCGTCGAAAACCGCAGGGCGAGGTCCATCACCTCCTGCCAGTCCTCCAGGCTGGCGTCGAGGGTGGCCTGGCGTGACTCGATGGCCCGTAGCTCGGCACCGATGCGCTCCTGCTCGCGGCGGAGCATGGTGACGTCGATGGCGTTGGCGTAGTAAGCCTCCATCAGCTTGTAGCGCTCGGACTCCAAGCGCTCGTGTTGGGTGGCCAGCAGGTCGCGCTCGGCCGTCGTGTCCTCATGACGAGTGGCAACCTCGGCGGCGACGGCTTCTCGTAGGCCCTCGGCCCAATCATCGGGCACCTCGATGCGGCCGTAGAGGTCCTCGACTTCGGCTTCGAGCTGGTCGGCGGCGACGTAGCGCTCCTGGCAGCCGGTGCCGTTCCTTCGGTCCTTCTGGCCCAAGCAGTAGAAGTAGGTGTAGGTGCCCTTCGAGTACTGGATCGAGAGCCGCCTCCCGCACACCCCGCACACGAGGAGCCCCTTCAGGTAGTGGTGATGCCGGCGCTCACGCGTGCCGCGCATGGCACGGGCGGCGAGCAGCTCCTGGACCCGCTCGAACGTTGCCCGGTCGACGAGCGGTTCGTGGCTTCCCTCGTAGGTGACGCCGTCCCACTCGACGATGCCGACATAGGCCCGGTGGGCAAGCAGGTGCGCCATGCCCGAGACGGTGAGCGCCTTGTGGGGGTAGCCGCCGAGCTTCGCCTTCTGGCCCATGCCCTTTCGGACCTCTGCCGCCAGGTTGGCCGAGTAGAACTCGGCCATCAGGGCGTGGATGCCCTCCACGAGGCGCCCGGAGGCGGTCTCGTCGAGGTTCTCGGTCACCGAGACGAGCGCCACGCCGCGACGGCGAAGCAGCGCCCGGATGGCGACGTGGTCCTCCATGTTCCGGGCCAGGCGGTCGATCTTGTGGACGACGACGGCCTCGACGTCGCCGTCCTCGGCGACCCGGGCCAGCATGGCCCGCAGGCGCGGCCGGTCAGCCGAACGGGCAGACTCGCCCTTGTCGACGTACTCGTCGACCAGCTCCCAGGCTTCGTCGCGGATGCGCCGGACGCACGCCTCGCGCTGGGCGGCGATCGAGAAGCCCTCCTCGGTCAGGTCCTTTTCGGCCTGCTCCTTGGTCGAGACCCGCAGGTAGATCACGCAACGCACCGGGAACCTCCTTTGCCAAGCGCTCCATGAGACCTCCGAACGCCCGGAAGGGCAAGGCCTTCGGCACGGACCTCGAGGGCGAGGGCGACGAGCGCCCGGGCGTAGGGGCGGAGGGCGTCGACCGACGGGACCGGCTCCTCGGCTTCGGTGTCACGTCGCGGGTGATGATGGACTCGCGATGGACGGCCCCCCGCCTGATCCTGGTGTCGCTGGCCCCGCTTGTCGTCACCTCGCGGGCCGTGATGGACACCGGTACCAGGGGCCCCGCATCGGTGGGACTGGCCGGCTGCCGGCTGGATGCACCTCGCGGACGGCGGGGGACCTGGCCGGCGTGGTCCCCCACTCGCGGGGTAGTGGGCGCTTGCCGACCTGTTCGACCTCGCGGATGGCGGGGTAGTCCCCCGACCTGCTGGGACAGCGGGGTGCAGTCGTCGTTCCCCCTGGCAGGCCCCCGTCGAAGGGAGGGCTGCGGTCGACAGTTCGATCCCGTGTCGGTCATCGGCGGCTCCCGAGCTGCTCCCGGCGGACGGCGACCCGGGCGAGGGAGTCCTCCAGGGGCGGCGGCAGGTCCGGCACCTCGGCGGCCGGGACAAGCAACCCGCCACAGCACTGGCAGGTCACCGCCAGCGGCCCTTGTCCGTGCGGGTCGCACTCCACGTTGTGGGCCAGCGCGCAGCCCCGGCAGACGTAGAGGTGGCGGGTGTCATAGGCGGCTTCGAGGTCACAGCGCGCGACCCGCAGGCGGCGGTGGAGCGGAAGGGCATGAAGCTCGGCCGTCACCGCCTGCTCCCGGCGGGCGTCGTGCTCGGCCACGGCGTCTGCGGCCATCTGGTGCCCGTCGATCGGCGAGGCGGGTTCGAGGGTGTAATCGGGGACGAGGTGACCGCCCGCCAGCGCCGCTGCCGCTCGGCGCAGACGCGGGTCCGACAGCCGGATCGCCTCAGCTTGGGCGACGAGCATGTCGGCCTGGGCGAGCCGGCATTGGCGGTAGAGGGCGCGCCAGGCGGCGACGAGAGACGCCGGCGGCACCGGGGCGGCACCGGAGCGCGCCTCGGCCCACCAGGCGACGGTGGCCTCTGCCAAGTCGGGGTGCTCGTCGGCCCACCTCTCGGCGGTCACGACGCCGTCGAGCACGTAGCGCACGGCGGTGCCGGCATCCTCGTCACCCAAGGCGGCGGCGAGGGCGGTGGCGTCCCGGCGAGGTTCCCGGCGCCGACCCGACGGCGATGGTCGCCCTCTACTCGCCACGCGGCCTGCACACGCGTCACCACCCGGCGGTACTGGCGCACCTCGGGCGCAAGCAGCTGGGACAGCGGGACAGGGGCGTCTCCGACCGCTGCGCGCCACACGGGCGCAACCACGGCCGCCTCAGGTGACGCGACGGCCGCGCACGCTGCTACCAGCTCCGCGTAGCGGGCGGGGTGCTCGTCCTCGAAGGGAGAAGGGCGGGGACGGTCCTTCTCGGTGGCGGCCAGGAACCGGTTCACTCGGGCCTCTGAGGTCGTGACGAGGAGGAGGGCCGGACAGCACGGATGGCGGTCCCACCAGATCGTCTCGGCGCAGTAGCGGCGGTGCCGTGCCACCTTGGCCCGCAGACGGGCCTGGTCCATGGTGGCGAAGTCCACCTTGACGAACGCACCGGCCACCGCGTCGGTGCCGTCGACGGTGAGCCGCAGCTCGACGTAGGCATCGGGACGGATGCGCCCCGGGCCGCGGTAGTCCGACCAGTCCTCCCAGGCGTCCTCGTCTCGGCGCCATGCCGCCAGCTCGAGGCCAGCGTCGTTGCCGACCTCGGACAGCGCCACGTAGAGACCGGCGATGGCTGCGGTGTGGCGCAGGAAGAGCGGGTTCGGCGTACCCTTCCCCGGTGCGGGCGACGTCCCCTCGACGAGGTGGGCGCCGGCCCGGGTGAGCCACCAGTAGAACGGTGCCGATCCCGACGCCGCGTACGGCCGGGCCCGCTCCACGAGCGATCGGCTGCGCAGCCGGGCGAGGCGGTAGTCCACGGTGCGTTCCGGACGACGCACGAGGGCGATCAGCTGTGGCGTGGTGAGCACCCGATGGGCGTGCAGCAAGGCGAGGATGTCGTGGTCTGAACTTCCCCCCTTGGACCGGACACTCCATGACAGGTATAGATGAAGGAGGATGT
>JAJZJY010000226.1:0-1147 GCA_021809885.1 Actinomycetes bacterium | reverse complement strand
GAACTCTGCTTTCCCATTGGAACATCCTCCTTCATCTATACCTGTCATGGAGTGTCCGGTCCAAGGGGGGAAGTTCAGATGGGCGTGCAGCAAGGCGAGGATGTCGTGGTCGATGCCCGCCAGACGATCGGCCCCCGCCGACACCGTCGCAGCGCGGCCCGCGGTCACCGCCGCCCCCCGCCGATCAGGCGGAGAAGGATCACGACCAACCTTCCCCAACAGTCGGGGTCTTCCCGCCTCACCGGATCTGCGCCCTGAGCGGCGCCTTCGTGCCCGCGAGCCTCGCGGATCGCCAGGGGAGCGATCCGCGACGTCCCCCGCCTTGTCCTGTCCCGAGGCCCACTTGGGTCTCGGTATCGGTGCGACGGGCGTCCTCGGCGATGGGAACGGCACCGGCGGGCAGCGGCCGATCGGTGACAACGCGGGACGTGGCGGTGGTGTCGCATGGACCTCCTTTGGATCGGTGACTGGCCCCCATAGGAAGAACAAGGGGATTAGGGGCGAATTTGGACAGACCACTTGTCTTCATCGGCGTCTTGGCGGGCGCCGCCGTGGCTCGACGAGCGTCCTCCACCAGAAGAACAAGGGGTTCGGGGCCGAAATTCAACAAAAGAAGTCCGCCAGCCCGCCCTCGGGCTCGGCGCGGCGGGAGGGATGACAGGCGCTCCATCACCTATGAACCGGCAGATGGGCGCCGATTGGCGACAAACCTTCAGCCGCCGCCTGCGGACCGGTACGCCCTCGCGGCGATTCACGGTCTGCTGGTCGCCGACGTCGACGCGGCTCTCGCCCTCACTTTGGGGGCCCGGCCCCCGCTGGCGCCCGATTGTGTGCCGTCGACTTTCGGCCTATAGCTGGCGTGACCAGCCGAGGTCGACGTTCACTGGGATGCGCCCAGCGGGACTCCACCCGGCCGCCGAGCACGCCGACCTCCGGCTCGTGACCATCGAACGTCTGCAGGGACCTCCAGCGGAGCGGAGGAGAGCGGCCGTCGTACGTTGAGATCGCCTCCGCCGGGCCACCCACCGCTGCGGCAGCGGAGGAGCAGCACTCGAAGGAGGCGTACCGCTGAGCGGGTCGCCCAACTGGGAGCCTCCATCTCCGCCTACTGTGTACAGATGTCCTTCGACCCCGAGGAAGCTGTCTA